>JAHIMN010000268.1 GCA_018896395.1 Verrucomicrobiota bacterium
ACAGCGGCCGCGCTTGGCGATGTCCGTATCCCTCAGCCAGAGCTTCTGGCCGCACGAGGGGCAACTGATCTTGAAGTCCGCTTCGCCCTTGTCGCGCAACATGAAAATGGCCACGGGGATGGATATCTGGTCCGGCAAGTGGCGGTAAATGTTCTTGATCTTTTCCAGGGACAACACATCAAGGAAGCGGACCACGATGGCGATGGCGTCAGTCTTGGCCATGTGCTCCGCGAACGTCGGATCCTGGCTCGGATCACCCGCAACGATTTCAAAAGTTATCAGAAAATCACTGATGGCCACCTCGGTCTTCGGCTCGGCGGTGAAAGAGCTCATAAATTCTTCAGCCAGCTCGCGGTAAATTGACAGGATCAATATATTGGCCTTTTCCCCAGCTTTCATAACGGTGCCCTCCCTTGTGTTGATATCGCGGATCAAAGCGCTGCGAACCTTACCTGCATGAATTTTCAATTAAAGACTTTATTCGCGTCCGGTTCAAGTAAAAAAAAAGGCAGCAAACATACTACCGTCCTGCCGCGGCCAGCTCGCGTCGGAGCCAGGCCAGCGCCGCCTCCCGGTTTTCCACCAGGCCTTCCAACTGCGCGTCGTAAACCATCTGTTTCCATCGGCCAATCTCGCGGCCGGCGGTAACGCCCAAGGACAGGATATCATGACCCGTGATCCACGGCTTGGGCAGGACCGGTTCGGCGCGGCGCGCGGCCTGGAACGCGACCAGGAACGCGTGGTTCGTCATGTCCCCGTGACTGGCCGCGCAATCCAGACGATGCAGTTCCAGCTCGGTGGCGAATGTCGGCGCCCCCACCAGCCGGCAGAGCGTCGCCTTGCGCATGCGCTGAACATCCATGAACCGCATGTGGTTGCCGATGCAGAACGCGATGGCCTTGATGTCGTCATTCGGCAGACGCAGGCGCTTCAGGATCCCCTCCGCCAGGGTCGCGCCCACGCCGGCATGACAGTCAAACCGGATGCGGTTCTCCACGAACTTGGCCGTGCCGGGCTTGCCCACATCGTGGAGCAGGACGGCGTAAGCCAGCCTCAGGTCCGGTTGCCGCATGGCGTTCAACATCATGATCGTATGCGTCCAGACGTCCCCCTCGGGGTGAAACTGCGTGGGCTGTTCCTGGCCCCGGAGCGCTGAGACCTCCGGCAGGATGACCGGGAGCAGGCCGACGGCCTGAAGGAGTTCGATCGCCACGCCGGGTTGCGGCGCCTCCAGCAGGATGCGCGTCAGCTCCTGCTGAAGGCGCTCGGCGCTGACTTTTTCGATCTGTGGGGCGTGCCGGCGGATGGCATCGGCCATGGCGGGGTCCAGTTTAAAATCCAGCGTGGCGGCAAACCGCACGGCGCGCATCATGCGCAGGTGGTCTTCCACAAACCGGTCATCCGGGCGGCCCACGGCCCGGATCAAGCGCGCGGCCAGGTCCGCCTGGCCGCCGACATAGTCGCGCACCGCGCCAGTCAGGGGATCGAGGAACAGCGCGTTCACTGTGAAGTCGCGGCGTTGGGCGTCCGTCTGCTCGTCGGTAAACACCACGCCCTCGGGATGGCGCCCATCGCGGTAAGCCTGGTCTTTGCGGAAGGTGGCCACCTCGTATTCATGGGTCTGGACTCTCACCCGCACTACGCCGAACGATTTACCCACCGTCACTGCACCGGGGAATAGACGCTCCACCTGGTCGGGCACGGCCGAAGTGGCAACGTCAAAGTCCTTCGGTGCGCGGCCCATGATGAGGTCGCGCACGCAGCCGCCCGCCCAAAGGGCGGTAAAACCCTTTTCCGTCAAACGCCGGACCACGGCCCGGGCGCCATCACTGAGCGGATTGGTGGGAATGGAAATCATAAAAAATTTAGACCTGCTTACCACGGATTACACGGATATTTCCGATTCAGATGAAATGAAAAGCACAGAGAACATGTTGATGGATCTTTTTTATTTATCAGTGTTATCCGTGATATTCGTGGTAAAAATATTCGGCTGGCATGAGTAAGATACTGCTACCTTATGGGTAATTACAAATAATCAGCCCAGCCGGAATGCCCGTGGCAACAGATCCTTTAGCGGATAAATAGCCATTGCTGCTGGATTGCGCGCGGCGGCCGTGACAATGACAAAGTCCGGTCGGCAGAATTCGGCCAGTGCCTGCAGGCAGGCCCCGCAAGGCATTGGTGCAGTTTGCCCGCTGGAGACGACAGCTATCGCCGTGAAGCGGCGATGCCCCGCCGCAACGGCGGCGCCCAGCGCGGTGCGTTCCGCGCATAGCGTCAGACCATACGACGCGTTTTCAACGTTACAGCCTTGGAAGATGCGCCCTTCCCGGGTCAGCAGGGCCGCGCCGACGCAAAACCGGGAATAGGGCGCGTAAGAGCGCCGCATTGCCGTGACCGCCTTTTTAACCAGATTATGTTGTTGTCCGTTCTTCATTCTATTTCTGCATTTCTCGTTCAGCGAAACTCATATACGTGGGGCTCAAAGGCAGTAAAAACGTCAACAAAACCACTGCCAGTCAGTTCAATTTCCCTGTTCTCAAACAGGACATTGATACGCTTTGAAATGCCGGAACAATCCGCAATTGATATCCTCGCCTTGACCAAACTGCCCGACGTGTTAACAGCAACCAGATAAAGCCGGTTGTTGTATTCCCGTATACAGTAATCTATCCCGGCGGGATCTATGGCTATCCTACATCCGTCAACCGGACGAGATGCTGTCAATATCGGGAACAACTCCTCTACCTCACGTGAAAGTCCGGTGTAGACCGACCAATGCCGCGTCATAGACGGGCTGATGCCCTCATGGCCCATATGAAAAACGATGCCGGCGGCGCCATGCATCAGCGCCAGATAAGACGCGCATCTGATTTCCTCTGCCGTCCGTCGGTCCGCGGAGGGAATGGAGCTCCCAATCCATAAAATAAAAGGCTTACCTTGCCCAAGAGCATTCCTCACGTCGTCCACGTCCTTTATCAAGTTTAGGATCAGGTATTTCGCGTACGAGGAAATGCATGCAACCTCAATGATATCTGCGGAGTCTTTGTAATCCGCCCAGTTACCCGAATCAATTTCTATGGCCGTGGGATGATCCGGATCAATACTTTTCACAAAGCGGCTAATTTTCCTTAATTCGTCCGCGTTATTCAAACGCACCCTGTTTTCCTTCCCCCGATACATGGGAATTGTGGCTTCATAACTCATGAACCAGTATAGAAGCAAGGGATCTGCTTTGCGCGCAGTAACAGCGTTACGAATATTCTCCAGCATTTTTTCTTCTTCAGGCAAAAGCGTAAAGGTCTTTGTCCCGTTAGGTCCTTGTTCCCGGGTCCAGCCCGGCAAACCAATGCTTGTCCTTTCCAACGGTCTGGATACGTCTCCAAAACCCGCATACCCCACATTAAAGCAGTCTTTGACAAGCGAAGACTTTTTATCCTGTTTCGGCGTACTGGCAAAAAAGGGGCAGAACGGTTTTTCATCCAACAGGATGATCCCGTCCGAACGAAGACTGACTTTGGGTGCAGGCGGAGTAATTTCTGCGGACCCAATTTTTTTCTTGATAAAGACGCGACAAACCGATGACAACGGTTTTTTACTCTTATCCTGCAGACAGGCGGAAACAACGTACCGCCCAATGTCCCAATCCGTAATGTCAAACGAAGCGTCATAATCATCCTTGCCGGGCACAAGCGAAATTTGCCTGCTGACAACAGGTTTTTCATCCGGGTTTTTCCCG
>JAHIMN010000030.1 GCA_018896395.1 Verrucomicrobiota bacterium
AGGCAGATCCACCTACTGTGGCGGAAACTCCAGCGGGAATCCAGCTCGCCGTCGCGAAGCACTATGGCGGAGCGCGGTCTTCCTGGATTCCCATTTTCCCTCCACAGGCGGGCAGGCATGGGAATGACAAGCACTCGGACCGTCGTTCATCAAATGTTCAACATAAAATGAATAGATTCTACGAAGTAGAATCTACGCTTTTCCCCGGACTTCGCCGGGGAAAAGATGTGCGCCTTTGGCGCACAACACTCGTAACGTGTTTGTACTGATTTATTTTCGCATTATTGCGAACTTACAACATGTTGGTTTTAACTTTTTGATTAGAAGCTAAGACGGTTGCGCGACACGGCAATGTCCTAAGCCGGTGGCTTTTTGGACGAATGCCTGATCGAAGGTCAGGAAGGTTTCCGCTTCCTGTGAACCGGACAAATGTAGAGCGTCGGCAAAGTCGAGGCCTGCGGCGTGCCATTCGAGGGCCAGGAGCAGGCGGGACGCGTCCGCCGTGTGAATGGCCGGAAGCCCAAGAACAGCGCGGAAGGCACGAACAACAGCCGCCGCGTCGAAACCATAAGCGTAGCGCAAAACCCATTCGGTTTCGAGCCAGATCGTTTCGGGAATGAACACGTCGCCGCCTTCGAGGACCGTAACCGCTTTGCGGTACTGGCCTTCTTCGTCGCGGGTCAGGAAACGCACGAGCACGTTAGTATCAACGGCGATCATGGTTTCCGTTCCTTCGCGCCCTGTTCAATGGCCTTCTCCATGTCCACCAGTGTCTTCGCGGGACCGTTCCACTGCAAACACCCGGCCACGTCCTGAAGTCGTGTCGCGGGAATGCTCCGGGATCGGTTGTCCTCAAGAAACGTGATAATCACCCGCACATTGGCCGGCGCATGGACCGGCTCCAGCGGTTTGATTATATGGCCGTCATATAGACCTTGAATCGCAATCATGGTTTCACCTCCGCTTTAGCGGTTGTTGCCAATTTGTTGATCACGTCCGGGTTTACGCCAAGGTGTCCCCGACGCTGCCGCATTTAGCATCAGGATTTTTGCCCAGTTTACTGAACGTTTACCGTCACCGCATTAACCCAAATCTGTTCTAAGTTCAGCATCTCATTCATCGGATAATCAACGGCAAAATAGAATGTGTATGAACCAGTTCCTAAACCGGTTATATTTAACACTTCAGTTGCGGGCAGATTGAACAATTCGCCCTGGTACACAGGATGACACTTTGAAAGGTTTCCATCAAACGGTGTCCACTGCATGGAGTTATTCAGGTAGTACCAAGACGATCCAGCAAGAGCAATGATCCACCAGTCAACATTTACTCCTTGATATTGTCCCGGATCAATCTGAACAGTGATTGATAAATTAGCATAATTGTTTATGGCAACATTATCAAGCTGTCCGTTCGCTTTAATCACCGGGCCAATGACCGCATTTGTTGACCCACAATAACCTGTGTCAGAACTGCTGAAGGCACTGACGTTAGATCCATCCGTCGCCTTGCCCCAGTAATAATAAAGTGTCCCTGGAGTGGCAGTAGTATCGTCATAAGTGGTTGTTGAGCTTGTTCCAATTTGACTGGATAACTCAGCAACACTGTTCGTGCAACGCCGAATTTGATAGCCGGTAGCATGGGTGCTTACTGCCCAAGTCACACGCACCAGATTGGAATATGTCCCATCACTGGCAGTAATGCCGGTCGGTGCTAGTATTGGATTTACGACAATACCAACCAAGTCTGCCGGTTTGCCTGATAGCGTTAAAATTTCCTGGAATTGTCCCACAGATTTCACCGTCCCAGGAAACCCCGGGTTTATTGTGATTTGAATCTTACCGACCACATACCGATTGCCGTTGAATTTCAATCCATCCAGCCAGACATAGCCGTCATAGAGCGATGTCAGGTGATAAATTTCAATCTCCTCATTTAAGAGGCTGATTTCATTGGAAGTCACCGGATCATATAAAATAAGTTTATGATTAAATCCGTTTTTTGTTCCTACAATCAGCAGAAGATGCGATATTTTTTCAATTAATGTGGGACTATTAATCAGGGTGGGTTCAATAATCTCCGGCGGCGCTGGGTAGTATTGAACAATAGTTTTACCGTAAGCTAATTCTCCTGCCAATACTATTATTCGTCCGCTATCTGTTTTAATATATTTTACGATGTGTGATCCATAACCAAAGCTAAATCCCTCCACGTACGATGGGTCATGCCCATCAATAATTGAACTGACTAAATATTCCGGCGTATAGATATTCGGTTGATCGCCGATATACGGAGTATAGGCATCAATAATTGATAAAGAATCAGGCAATCTATAAACACCAAAATATGAGTCAGCGCCCCGTAGGCCGGCGTAAACACGATTATCAGGGAAATTCAGCATGAAGTCCACATTAACATCAACTGCTAATGGCGACAGGTTATTATCCGGCATCAGTTTTCGCAGCCACTTGGCCAGGGTTGACTGAGTATATCCTCCCATAAGAATTGTGCCGTCTGACTGCACTAACCAATGGTTGATCCAAATGTTGTCATTAATCAAATTGACAATATTCGTTCCATTGCCATTGGCACATTTCTTTAAAGCCAAGCCACCGCCGGTAGGATAAGCCAAATAATACAAATTATTAGAGGCGTCTGATTGAACACTAGGAGATAATCCGCTGGAATCCCATGCGATCTGCGACAAATTTGTGTCTATTCCTGAAATTGTATTATTAGTCGGCACCGCCCTGGCTAGTAAATAATCATATCCGTCGCTGAACCGCTGTCTTGACTGGAATACCACAAACAGGTTGCCCTGCTCACTGAAATGAATGTAGGAAACACCAACATTCGTGCTCAAGACGGATGAAACGTTCCCTGATTCGTCAATTTTATTTAAGATATAATTTTCATCAATATACACCACCTTGGCGCCGTCAAAATTGACGGATATGCCTTGGGCGAATAGCGACCTCGTAATAATAAGAGACAATAATAATCCGATTACAGTTTTCATGACGTCTACTTGATTTTGCTGTTTTGAACAATAACACCTACTACACAGTAACGTTCACCAAATCAACCAAAAATCGGCAATCTACATTAATTGACAGGCAGTCAAATTTGTCCTGATATTATGATATTGGTATGATTTTTAGGACGCTTTTACTTGATTTAATTATAATGGCAAAAAGGCTTCTTAAAGTCAAGTTCGGATTAAATGTTCGGATTAAATGTATGAGTGCATTCCTTCAGATCTATTCGCACTCCCTGCCCCGGAGCCAATCCGATCCACGCATTACCGTCGTCTCCGCTGGTCTCCGGCGCCACCTCGCCCGGCTCCACGCACCGGATGCGCAAAGTGGCCGGCATACCGTCCGGAGTGTGGTGTTCAACCGTCACCATATCCGGGGCATCCTGTCCTGGCCTGGCCCTGCCCCAGCCGAGGTGTCGGCCCCAGCCGATTTTTAAAACGGTTTCACCGCGCCGAACCAGAAACTCGTTAGAGACGGCTTGATATTGCCTATCCATGTTGCCGCGCCAGGCACTCCAGGCGTCATTGGTAAGCACCCGGATCGGAATGTTTCTCGCGCGGGCTGTAGCGAGCACTTGCCGAAAAACGGGCGAACGTGAATTAGTCGTTGCGCACCACAGTTCCTTGACACGGAAAGTGGCCAATATATCCAGCGCCCCGCCGGCGTGAGGCGCATCCACCTTCGGCAGAACCAGCGCGGACAGCCGATTAACGCCCTGCTGTTGCAGTCTCTGCACCACGCGCCGCCCAAAAAACCGCGATCCGGCATGGACCAGCATGGGCGCCGTCCCCGGCGCCTTGATCAGGCAAACAGGGATGTCGCCAACATTGGTTATATCGGCGGAGACCCGGTTCCAGTTCAGGATCACACTGCCGAGCAAGGCAACGGCCAATAGAACCGGGCCCACCAGCCAGAGCCTCCGCAGGCCCCAGCCTGGGTGCAGGCCCCAGCCTGGGATCCAGGCCACGAGTGTTCCGAACCACACAAGCAATGCCCAGATCGGCGGCGAGGCGACAAAGAAATGGCCCCATGGAATCCGGGCCATGCTATCGGTTATGAAGAGCAAAAACGAGACCAGCACCACGTTGGCAAAGTTAAACACTTCACCTAGCCCCGGTAACCAGGTTCCGGACAGGATCGAGAGCCAACCGGCTAACAGGATAAACGTACTGGCGGGAATAACGACCAGGTTGGCCATCAAGGCCACCGGCGAAACCAAGTTGAACCAGCGGGCAATGAGCGGCGTTGAAACCAGCCAAGCCGCCAGGGATGCGATCAGCAACAGGGCAACGAAGCGCTCCACGTTGCGCCAGAATTGGACGACGGGGCGTTCCGGCTCCAATCGCCAGGGGTCCGGCATGAGCCATGGTTCCACCCGTTTCAGCATGGGCGGGCAGAAAACAATCAGACCGGCCACCACGCCGAACGAAAGCAGAAATCCGTAATCGAACAGTTGAAACGGGTCCACGGCCAGGATGAGAATAGCCGCCAGGGCCATGGCAGAGGGCAAATCAGGTTTGCGGTGGAGCAAGGGGCCGAGGAAAACCAGGAGCGCCATCAAACAACCACGCACGGCGCTGGAGCGTAACCCCGTGGAGAGCGTGAAGACGATCAACACCGGCGCCACGTAGAGAAACCATTTCACCCGGCACACCCGCTGGGCCTGGAGCACCACGATGATGAACAAGGCCAGGATGGCAACGTGCTGGCCGGAAATGGCGAAGATATAGTAGGTCCCCGTGGCAATAAAATCCTGGCGGAGCTTGTCCGGCAATTCCTGGCGAAAGCCCAGTAACAGTGCCTGCAAGAGACCCACGACTTCGGGGCGATGGTCAATCCCCCGCGCCAGGCAATCGGCCGCCTTTCGCCGCCCCTGGAAACACCAGGACATGAGGCGCGCGCCCTGATCCTCGGCCAGGCAAATGCCGGCCGTCGGGTCCGCGGTGAAAAAATACCGGTTCTTAATCCATTCCCGGACGGGACGCGCATCCGGAAAGCGGGCGTTATCCACAAGCACACCGGACAAGCGCCAGCGCTCGCCATAGTGCGGCGACCGGTTCTCCGGGGAATCGCGCAATCTGACCTGAACCGTACCGTGCGCCGTCTGCCAGGACGGAAGGCGGCGGATCATTTCCACGCGCACAGGGAAATTCCAAGTGCGGCTTGGCCCATACCGCGCCGAACGGATAAAGGGATCATCCGTAATAACACCGATGAGTTCGACCTGTTCGCGTGGTTTATCCATCAGCGCGGCCAACTCGCGCCCGGAGGGATTATGCAGGTCCAGCGTCACGGCCAGCCAGGCGGTCAGTAGAATCGCCAAGTGTAAGCAAAACAGGCTGAGGGCTGAACAGACGACAGACCACTCGCCTGGGCGAAGCGCTCCGGCGGAGCCTGGCGGACGACAGACGACAGACGACGGAGCGGAGAGCGGCAGGCCATGCGGGACGCGTGGCAGGCGCCCACGCGAAACGCGTGGCAAGCGCGCCGCCCAATTCCCCGCTAACGATACCATCAGCGCCGATACCGCCGCCAGGAAAAGAGTACGCGTGGCAAAACCGGGGACAAGAACACCGCAAGCGATCCCCAGGATACAACACACGGCCACGCCCAACAGCGGGCGGCGCAGGATGGGCTGACTGGGGTATTGCGCAGGCATACAATCCCCGCTTAGGACCACTTCACTTTTTCAAAAACAGCTCGATTACCGGCACGGTCACCGGGGGCTTCTGCACCGGCAATTGCAGTGTGACGGTTTGCGCTTTCATCGCTTCCGACATATGCGCGACAGTCGGAAGCTTGTCGCGCACTGGATCGGTAAATTTTATTTCAGACGCGTCATTCAGGAGCTGGGCGTAGGCCACCTTGCCGGCGAATCCGTCCAGGTGCAGGTTGACGAACGGCCAGGCAAACACGTGCACGTAAAGCCGGTTCGTCTGCGGGTTATAGGTCAGGCGGCAGTCCTGCGGCGTTTGAAATCCGTTTGGCGCCTGCGTACATCCGTAAATGGAGCGGCTGTGGCGTTTCATCCATGCGCCCATGGCGGCCAGCCGGTCCAACACGCGCTGATCGAATTCGCCGCGGCCGGTCGGCCCGACGTTCAGCAACAGGTTGCCGCCCTTGCTGACGGAATCAATCAGCATCTGCACCAGTTGCTCCACGCTCTTCCAGCTGGATTCGTCACGATGATAGCCCCATGAACCCGAAAAGGTCTGACAAGCCTCCCAAACCACCCGCTGACCGTTCACCCGCACCCACTCCCGGGGCTGATACTGCTCGGGAGTTTTGATGTCCCAGCTCTCCGGCAGATCCAGCCGGTCGTTCAGGATAATGTGCGGCGCCAGCTTGCGGACCAGGGCATACAGTTTTTCGCTTTGCCAGTCTTTGTGGCCCTTGCCACTGCCATCCGGCTTGGGATAGCTGAAATCGAACCAGAGAACATCCACTTTGCCGAACTTGGTCAGGAGTTCACGCACCTGGCCGTGCAGGTAACGGGCATAATTGGCCTGATCGCGCCCCTTGTTCATCTGCACGCGGTCCGGCCGGTTACGATAGGGCCCGATATGCGGATCAAGCACATATTGGGGATGATGCCAGTCAATCAACGAGTGATAAAACCCGACGCGCAGGTCCTGCTCGCGGAAGGCCTTGACCATGGGAGTTAACAAGTCGCGCCCAGCCGGCGTATTCGGCGCCTTGTAATCGGTGAGCTTGGTGTCCCACAGGCAAAAGCCCTCATGGTGCTTGGTGGTGATGACAAAATATTTCATACCCGCGTCGGCGGCGGCCTTGGCCCAGAGCCCGGGCTTGTAGAGATCCGGATCGAAATGCCGGAAATACATGTCGTAGCACTTGTCCGGTATTTCTTCTTTATGCTTGACCCACTCATGGCGCGCCGGCTGGGCGTATAGCCCCCAATGGATGAACATCCCGAAACGGTCACGCACAAACCACGACGAATCGCCGATTGTCTTCCTGACTTTATCCATTTTTAATTCCCTTTCAAAAGTAATACTTCAAAGACACAATCTTATGCGGTCCAATCCGAATTGCAATCGTTTGTTTATCCGCAACGGAAGAACCTTCGTTTTGATTTATCAGGCATAGGCCCGAATTTCAAAAAGCCGGGCAGCGGGATAACCGCAGGTCGCTTTGCACCGCAGACGAATGGCAGCGGTAACCAGGGGCGGATCAAAGAGCTCACGGCGTACGCGCTGACGATTATCCGCGACGACACGTACCGGCTCCCAGCCCGAAGCAGTGCACGTTTGCAGTTCGAAATGTTTGGCCAGGCGGCCGGGCATGGCATTCAATGTCAGTGGATCGGTATAAATCGAATCATCCTGCGAAAAGATCAGGCGCTTTTCGAGCTCGGAATCGAATGTCAACTGCAGCTTGCGAATGGTGACCGGCTGGGGCCAGGTCAGCGCCAGCCATGCCTCGGATTCAGTCAAGGGAGCGCTTTCCCAGCAATGCTCGTCATCCAGGGAAGGCCGGGCAACGCCATCAATCACTTTTTCCGGCCCGCAGCCAGGCTTGAAACTGCCGGCTGACACCATGGCCTTGCACGCCAGATCATCGGCATCCGCATTTTTTTTGCCGAGCAGGAAACAATCGTCAGCCAGCAAGCGCTGTTGAATAAGGCCTATGGCGCTTTGCGCCGCCTGACGCGGCACGATTTTTTTGGCGCGGCATATGGCGGCCGCCGTTCCGACGGCTTGCCCCATTAAGGCGCAGGTGGCCATGACCCGTGTGCTGGCAAAGGCGATGTGGGACGCACTGATATTGCGCCCGGCAAAGAAAAGATTTGCAATGTTGCGACTGAACAGGGCGCGCAACGGAATGGAATAGAGCGGCACTTGAATTTGCCGGCACGGGTGTTCGGGGCTGTTAAAACCCTCGAT
>JAHIMN010000269.1 GCA_018896395.1 Verrucomicrobiota bacterium
GCGCGCTCTGGCGCGGCAGTGGGCCAGGGGAAGCACAGCGGCATGAAACCATGAATGTTGCGTCGACCGTGGCAAAACAGGCTGAAATCTGGACGTGTTCCATGCATCCCCAGTTCAAGCTTCCCAAAGCCGGGAAGTGCCCGATCTGCGGCATGGACCTGATTCCGCTGGACATGGGCAAGGACGACATGGGGGCGGGCCTGCGGGAACTATCCGTCAGTAAGAATGCCGCGGCACGCATGGAGATTCAAACGGCGCCGGTGCAAAGGAAATTCGTGGCGGCCGAAGTGCGCATGGTGGGCAAGGTTGATTACGACGAAACGCGAGTCTCCTACATCACGGCCTGGGTGCCGGGCCGACTGGATCGCCTCTTTGTTGATTACACGGGAGTACCGGTCAAGAAGGGCGACCACATGGTCTACCTCTACAGCCCCGAGTTGCTCGGCGCGCAGGAAGAACTTCTTCAGGCCGTCAAGGCGGTAAAGGAGCTTGAGAAGAGCGACGTAACGGTTGTCCGTAAAACGACGGAAGCCACGGTTGAAGCGGTGCGCGAAAAGCTGCGTCTGTGGGGACTGACGCCGGAGCAGATCAAGAAGATCGAGCAGCGGGGCAAGGCCGACGACCATATGACGATCTACTCGCCGGTCGGCGGCATCGTCATTCACAAAAATGCCAAGGAGGGAATGTACGTGCAGACGGGCAGTCGGATATACACCATCGCCGATCTTTCAGGCGTCTGGGTGCTGTTGGATGCCTACGAATCAGATCTGGTGTGGCTGCGCTACGGGCAAGCCGTAGAGTTTACGGCGGAATCCTATCCGGGCGAAGTATTCAAAGGCACGATTGCGTTTATTGATCCGGTCCTGAATCAGGCTACGCGCACGGTGAACGTCCGGGTCAATGTGGCGAACCCGGAATTGAAGCTCAAGCCCGGAATGTTCCTGCGAGCCGTTGCGAGGGCCAATGTGGCGTCCAGCGGAAAAGTCATGGATCCGGACCTGGCCGGCAAGTGGATCTGCCCGATGCATCCTGAGGTGGTCCATGACTCGGAGGGTACCTGCGAGGTGTGTGGTATGCCGCTGGTAAGGACGGAGAGTCTTGGCTATGTCGGCAAAAAACCGACGCCAGCGGACGCGCCGCTCGTCATTCCGGCCACGGCCCCGCTCATCACGGGAACCCGGGCAATCGTCTATGTGAGCGTTCCCGGGAAGGATAGACCGACGTACGAAGGCAGGGAAATCCTGCTCGGTCCGCGCGCCGGCGACTACTATCTTGTGCGGCGCGGCCTGCAGGAAGGCGACCAGGTTGTTACCAGAGGCAACTTCAAGCTCGATGCAGAGCTCCAGATTCGTGCCAAGCCAAGCATGATGACGCCGGAAGGCGGCGGGGACGGCGGCGAACATGCTCACCACGGCGCCGGGCAGGCTGGAAAGTCGCCGCCGATGGGAGCCCCGGCGGTAACAATTCCCGCCACGGTCCGCGACGCGCTGCACGACGTTGTTTCAGCCGCCGAGGGCGCCATTACCATTGTTTCGGCCGGCGACCTGCAAAAAATCCGTAATGCTTTCGCTAACCTGGGCGCTAAGGTGGCCGTTGTGCCTCTCGCCCAGTTGAGCGCTCATCCCGCCATGCTGTGGAAAGAGCACTCCATGCTGCTCGGCAACGATGGTCAGGAGGGCCATGGGGCGGCTACGCTGGCTGACGCGCAGCGCATTGCGGCGCAGACGCGCGAACACCTGATATCACTTGAAGCGAACTTTGGACTCTCACGCGGACCGGAAGCCCCGGCTGCGCCAGTCGCGGATGAGGAAGGCCGCGGACATGAGTAGCGAAACCCCATCCGCACAGACACCCGAACAGAAATCGGTGATCGGCCGGTTAATCCGATTCTGCCTGACCAACAAGCTTGTCGTCGGGCTGTTCATGTTCGCCGTTATTATGGCCGGCCTGCTGGTTGCCCCGTTCGACTGGAAAATGGGCGGCCTGACCCGCTACCCCGTCCCGGTGGACGCCATCCCGGACATCGGCGAGAACCAGCAGATTGTCTTCACGCAATGGACGGGGCGGTCGCCTCAGGACGTCGAAGATCAGATCGGCTATCCTCTGACGGTCTCCCTGCTGGGGATTCCCGGCGTGAAAACGATCCGCAGTTACTCGTTCTTCGGGTTTTCGTCCATCTACATTATCTTCAAAGAGAACGTGGAGTTCTATTGGTCACGAACCCGCGTCCTGGAGAAACTCAACAGCCTTCCGGCCGGCACGCTTCCGCCCGACGTCCAGCCCGCCCTGGGTCCGGACGCGACGGCACTCGGTCAAATCTACTGGTACACGCTCGAAGGACTCGATCCGGATGGTAATCCCACGGGCGGCTGGGACATGGAAGAACTGCGCACCACCCAGGACTGGTATGCCCGCTATTGGCTTTTGGCCGCGGACGGCGTGGCCGAAGTGGCTTCGATCGGCGGATATGTCAAGGAGTACCAGGTGGACGTGGACCCGGATGCCATGCGCGCGTACGGGGTCACGCTTGACGAGGTGTTCATGGCGGTCAAGGCGGCGAACATTGACGTGGGCGCCAAAACCCTGGAACTGAACCGCACCGAATACTTCATCCGCAGCATCGGCTTCATTAAACGGGTGGCTGACATCGAAAACAGCGTGATCAAAGTCAAGGCGGATAATGTTCCCGTTCTGGTCAAACACGTGGCCCACGTCAGCTTGGGGCCGGCAACTCGCCGGGGCGCGTTGGACAAAGGCGGGGCGCCGGTTGTGGGGGGCGTTGTCGTGGCCCGTTATGGCGACAATCCGCTCGCGGTCATCAAGAACGTGAAGAAGAAGATCGAGGAGACCAAGGAAGCCCTCCCCGCCAAGCCTGTCGTTGACTACTCGAAAACGACCAGGGAAACGGTTGCCGCATTCGCCGCCGCACACGGTTTCGGCGCTTACCTTGGGACGGAACTCAACAAGAATGCGTGGCTGGGCTATCTCCGATCCGTTTCCAAAGCAGACCGGCCCGCTTGGGTCACGATCAGCAAGGTGACGGTCGTTCCTTTCTACGATCGCACGGGCCTTATCTACGAGACCCTGGGCACGCTCAACGACTCCATCGCCCAGGAAATCCTGGTGACCATCATTGTCGTGCTCGTGATGGTGATGCACCTGCGCAGCAGCATCTTGATCAGCGGCATGCTGCCGCTTACGGTGCTGCTGTGCTTCATCGGCATGAAGCTGTTTGGCGTTCAAGCCAACATCGTTGCCCTTTCCGGCATTGCCATCGCCATCGGGACCATTGTCGACATGGGGATTGTCATTTGCGAAAATATCTTGAGACATCTGGAGAGCGCCTCCCCCGATGAATCGCGGCTGGAAGTGATTCATCGCGCCGCCAGCGAGGTGGGCAGTGCGGTGCTCACGGCGGTGGCCACAACGGTCGTCAGTTTTTTGCCCGTCTTTACGATGATCGGCGCGGAAGGCAAACTATTTACGCCCTTGGCATACACGAAGAGCTTCGCGCTGATCGCCTCGATCGTCCTTGCCCTGACGGTGCTGCCGCCGGGCGCCTACCTCCTTTTCCGGGGACGGATCCCGGGCAGGAAGCTCCGTGCCGGATTGGACACGGCCCTCGTTCTGGCCGGTGTGGCCATCGGCATCTTCATCGCCTGGTGGGGCGGCCTGGCACTCGTTATTCTCGGCGCGTACGACCTCTTGCGCGATCATCTACCGGCGCGTATAACCCGCCTCGGTCCTCCGGCCGCCACCGTGCTGGCCGTTGCCATTGTGGGTGGACTGTTGACCGTTTACTGGGAGCCCCTCGGGCCGGAATGCGGATTGATCCGCAACCTGATCTTCGTCGCCAGCCTGGTGGGCGGACTGCTGGGGTTCTTCAAGCTCTTCGCAGTGTTTTATTCCAGGATACTGCGTGGGTGCCTGAGACATAAGCTGGCGTTCCTTGCTTTCCCGCTGGCACTGATTCTGCTGGGGGGGAGCATTTGGATTGGTTTTGACAAGATGTTCGGTTGGCTGCCCGAGCCGCTGCGCAAAGCGTCCCCCGGCCGGTACCTGGCGCATAAGTTCCCTGGGCTGGGCAAGGAATTCATGCCGCCTCTCGATGAGGGTTCATTCCTTTTCATGCCCACGACCATGACGCACGCCTCCATCGGGGAGGCGCTCGACATCCTGAGCAAGCAGGACATGGCGCTGCAGCAGATTCCCGAGATCGAATCGGTGGTGGGCAAGCTGGGACGCGCCGAGACGCCTCTGGATCCCGCCCCGATCTCAATGATCGAAACGGTCATCAACTACAAGCCGGAGTATATTACCGACAAGGACGGCCGGCGCATTAGTTTCCGGTACGACCGCAAGCGCGCTGCGTTCATCCGTGATCAGAACGGCGATCTCATACCCGATTCCTATGGGCGGCCGTTTCGTCAGTGGCGCGATCACATCCGGACGCCGGACGACATCTGGAAGGAAATCGTTAAGGCTGCGAAGATCCCCGGAACGACATCCGCGCCCAAGCTTCAACCTATCGCGGCGCGGATTGTCATGCTGCAAAGCGGAATGCGGGCGCCCATGGGGGTCAAGGTCAAGGGGCCATCGCTGGAGGTTATCGAGCAGGTTGGCTTGCAGATAGAGCGTTACTTGAAAGAAGTGCCGAGCGTCGAAGCGCCCGCCGTGGTTGCTGACCGCATTGTCGGCAAACCCTACCTTGAAATAAACCCGGACCGCAATGCGCTCGCTCGCTACGGCGTCCCGATACGTAAGTTCCAGGATGTTGTGGAGGTCGCGGTCGGCGGCCGGAAGATCACGACCACCGTTGAAGGCCGCGAACGCTTTCCCGTCCGGGTCCGCTACGCAAGGGAACTGCGCGACAGTATCGAGGCCATGGCGAGGGTCCTTGTTCCGGGCGCCGGCGGACAGCAGATTCCGATAACGGAGTTGGCCGAGATCCGGTATGTTCGCGGCCCGCAGGTGATCAAGAGCGAGGACACGTTCCTGGTAGGCTACGTTGTCTTTGACAAGAAACCGGGTTTTGCTGAAGTCGACGTCGTCGAGCAGTGCCAGGCCTATCTGCAGTCGAAGATGGCAAGCGGTGAGTTCACATTACCAAAGGGGGTCAGTTACGCCTTCGCCGGCAGTTACGAGAACCAGCTCAGAGCCACAAAAACATTGGCGCTTGTTCTCCCCGTGGCGCTCTTTCTCGTTTTTATGCTCATCTATTTCCAATTCAAATCGGTGCCCACAACCCTGCTGGTCTTCTCGGGCATCTTTGTGGCCTGGTCCGGCGGTTTCCTCCTGCTGTGGCTTTACGGCCAACCCTGGTTTCTTGATTTCAGCGTCTTTGGCGTTTCCATGCGCACCTTGTTTCAAGTGCACACGATCAACATGAGCGTGGCGGTATGGGTGGGGTTCCTGGCATTGTTCGGCATCGCAACCGATGATGGCGTCATTATGTCCACCTACATTTCCCAGACGCTGCGCGAACACAAACCCACCTCGACGTCGGAGACTCGGGACGCAATCCTGGCGGCAGGACAGCGGCGAGTCCGGCCTTGCCTCATGACGACAGGGACAACGATCCTGGCCTTGATTCCGGTGCTCACCTCGGTTGGCAGGGGCAGCGACGTCATGGTCCCCATGGCCATCCCCTCTTTCGGTGGCATGACCGTCGTCCTGATCACCATGTTCGTCGTCCCCGTACTGTATTGTGCCGTGGAGGAGTTGAAGCTTAAGTGGCAGAGTAGATAGAAACGACTTAGACACCTCCAGCCGAAAATGATGACCGTCGCATGAGGAGGATGAGCGTGGAAATATTGAGCAAAGCGCAGCGCCAGCGTTACGCGCGACAAATAAGCCTGCCGGAAATCGGCGAAGACGGGCAGAAAAAACTGCTGGCCAGTCGGGTATTGCTCATCGGCGTGGGCGGACTTGGTTCGCCCGCCGGCTATTACCTGGCGGCGGCGGGGATCGGCACGCTGGGTCTTGTGGATGGCGACACCCTTGAACTCAGCAATCTTCAGCGCCAGATTGCGCATACCACCGCCGACCTGGGACTTTCTAAAGTAGAATCGGCGGCACGCGCCTTTACCGCGCTCAATCCGGACATTCGCATCAATGCCCATAGCCTGCGCCTGACCACTGAAAATGCGCGGGGGCTGTTTAAGGAATATGATTTTATCATTGATGCCACCGATAATTTCGAATCCAAATTTCTGATTGCCGGGATTTGCCACGCTGAGGGCAAACCATATTCGCATGCCGGCATACTGAAATTTATCGGCCAAACGCTGACGGTCATTCCGGGTAAAACCGCCTGCCTGCGTTGCGTATTTGGCGAGCTGCCGCCGGGCAACAAAGAACCGCCGCAGGGCCCGCTGGGTGTTGTGCCCGGCGTGATTGGAACCATCCAGGCCGCGGAAGCCATCAAATATCTGCTCGGGCTCGGCGAGCTTTTGACCAATCGCCTGCTGACCTATGATGCCCTGCGTCTCGAGTTCCGTTCGGTACGCATCAACCGCAATCCTGCCTGCCCGCTCTGCCGTGGGGTGTAGGATAAATTCTTTGGTGATGACTGTGGCAAGATTATCTATTGGCTGATGGATGGCGGGGCAGAAACACCGCGCCCGCAGACCCGGCGCGATATCCACCACGGATTGTAAGCCGTCCGGGCCTTGAATGTCTCCATGAGGTGCCTATTGTATCAGTTCTGATAAAGCGAATCATCTAATCGCCTGTTTGTCACGCTTTTAAGCCCCGCTTAATTTGTTTGTCCTACACCCCAGTGAA
>JAHIMN010000270.1 GCA_018896395.1 Verrucomicrobiota bacterium
GCCAAGGCTTCTCGTATCGCTTTCAAACATCCCGCCCGGAGAAAAATCGGCCCTGTCCAGCGGTCGCGCTACATTTCGGAATACCGGCTTTGCATGCGCAAAGTACGATCCCCACTGGGTCAGCACGGTCTGAATATTGCAGCGCTCGCAGAATACGCGCTGGAAAATACCCGGGGTGGAAAAATCCGACGTCAGCCGCCCGGAAACCGGTTCCAGCTCTTCTGCCGCCAACGTTCGCGCCCCATAAAGTTCCTTCAGCGTGATCCAATAGGCCTGCGCATAGGAACTCAATTCAACCTGCTTCCAGAAAGGCGCGAGCAAATGCCAGCGCTCCATGAGCGGCCGCGACATATCGGCAATCCGCTCCTTGAGCGCCGGCGTCATGCCTGCTGAAACCAGGTCCGTGGCCAGGTAGTTATCGCTGACCATTAACCGGCACAAATCCGTCTGAACCGGCACTTCGGGACCGAGGTGCTGATGGGCGTCAACGGTGGCAACAGCCTCAGCCGTTTGCATGAGCATCTGCTCAAGAGCGTCTAACGACGGGACGGTTATGTTTTGTTTCCTTTTCATATCCTGAATTCATGACAGGTTTTCCGGTCATTCCTTTTTCCGGATTGCGGTCTTCAGCGGATGGCCGCGGAGGAAGTCGGCGCCAGACATGACTTTCCGGCCTTCGGATTGGAGTTCCCGAAGCCGCAGGGCATCCTGACCGGTTTGAATCAAGGGCCCTTCGCCGGTGGCTTCCAGAACAGCGCCCGCTGGTTCGCCCCGGCCGGGCTCCACCCGTGCTTTCAAAACCCGTACGACGCCCACAGGCGAAAGCTCACAAAAACAGCCCGGCCAGGGATTAAAACCCCGCACACGGTTATGGATCAGGATGGCCGGCAGACGCCAGTCCATGCGGCCATCGGCTTTTTTGATGCGCGGCGCAAAGGTAGCCTTGGCTTCGTTTTGCGGTTGGCGCCGGATCGAACCTTGCCGAAGTGCCTCGATCGTGCGCGCCAGCAGGTCCGCCCCGCATTGGGCCAGGCGATCATGCAGACTGCCGGCCGTATCCTCCGGCCGGATGGGTTCCAAAAGCTGATCAATGATGTCGCCGGCATCCATGCGTGCGTTGACGAACATCGTTGTCACACCGGTTTCGGTTTCGCCATTGGCCACGGCCCACTGGATGGGCGCCGCCCCGCGGTATTTCGGCAGGAGCGAGGCATGCACATTAATAGGCTCGTACGGCGCAAGGTTAAGGATATCCGCCTTCAGGAATTGTCCGTAGGCCACCACAATAATCAGGTCCGGCGCCAGCGCACGCAAAGCCGCCACGCTGTCGGGAGCATTGACATTCGCGGGCGTAAACATGGGGATCCCGCGTTCCACCACGTGGGCGCGCACGGCGCAGGGCGCCACCTGAAGCGAGCGCCCTTTGGGACGATCCGGCTGGGTCACCACGCCGACGACCTGGTCCGAGGGATTAGCCAGCAGGCGGTCCAGGCACGGACACGCCAACTCCGCCGAGCCCATGAAAATAATGCGCATGGTTATTTCTTAACCTTTCGACGCGGTGCTCTGCGCCTTGCTCAAGGTTAACCCTGAGCGAAGGTCTGGCTTCAGGCCGTAGTCGAAGCCCGCAGGGTGAATGATTCATGATCGTTCGTGAATCATTCAGGTTAAAAACTCTGACTTTCACATCCAGCCCGTGGCCTGGGCCAGTAGTTTGGTATACTGGACAAAATCAGGCCAGGCCACGTCCGCAGGCACCGCGTGATCGCAACCGGGAATATAGCCGCCCGCGCGGATGAGTGGGGTCAGGCGCTTGATTTCGCCCTCGATGGCGACGCCGCCCTTGGCGATGAACCGTTTGTCCACGCCGCCGCGGAAGGCCATCTGCTTCCCAAACCGCCGTCGATATTCCAGTATATCGTTGCCAGCGGCCACTTCCATGGGATCGCAGACATTAATTCCGGCTTCGATCCAGATGGGGATCAACTCGCCCACGTGGCCGTCGGAATCCATGGCGTAAATCGGGCACTGGTTGCGCCGTATGATTTCGCCCCAATGCTGATAGGTCGGCAACAGAAACTCGCGGGTCATGGCCGGCGAAATCATGGCATGCTCTTTATACGCCATGTCTTCCGACAGTAGTACAATATCCGGCTGAACGAACCGGCAAGCGTTTTCCAGCAAGCGCACCACATGCGCTTCCCAGAAGGCCACCATCTCCCGGATCCAGCCGGGATCGTCATGGAACAGAACGCACAGTTGTTCAAACCCCAGCCACTCGCGCAACTGCCAGAACGGACCGGAAAACGAAAAGCCCACCACGTGCTCGCGCGCGGCCAGTTGCCGACCCAGGGCCGCCGCATCCGCCGGATACCGCGCCGGATCATCGGGATTATAATGGCCCTTCATGTCTTCCCAGTCCGCGCGTGTTTCGACGGGGCACTTGATCCAGCGGCGGGTAACAAAATCCATCGCATTCCGGAGATATTCCACGGTAAATTCCAGGCCAATCTCGCAAATGTTACCTTTCCAGTCCTGCACGACTTGGGAATTGGCCCGGCGCTCGACGACTTTTTCCTCGAATTGCGGGATCATGCGCTCTTGCACAGGGAAGCCTGCACCCCCTTGAGGCCATGCCTGCCGGCCGCCCGCACAGCGATAGGCGTATTCGGCAATATCGGTCACTGTTGCCGGCAGTCCTTCGCGATGCCAGCGCGCGCGCGTAGACTCGCGTCCCCCGCCTGGTGTGAACGGCACCTTGTCCGGACGATCAAACAGCAACGTTTTCAGAAACCGTTCACGGTCATTCATTGAATTTCCTCGACTTTATATGTTCGCTTCCGATCGCTTAGCGATCGTCGCATGCAAACTGCGTCCGCGCGCATCCATCGTGACCAGGCAGGGAAAATCGACGACCTCAAGTTCCCATAGGGCTTCCGTCGGCCCAAAGGTGTCACGGAAATGGACGCCGTTAACATTTTTTACCGTGTCGGCCAGCACCTGGGCGGCGCCGCCCACGGCGTGGAGGTAAATGCACCCGTAGCGGCGGCAGGCCTGGCGCGTGGCCTCACCTATCCCGCCCTTGCCGATAATTACCGTCAGGCCATGTTGCTTGATGATAGTGGCCATGTATGGCTCTTCGCGGATGGAGGTGGTCGGTCCGGCAGCGCGCACGCGCCACCGTCCTTTTTCCCTGATCACCACCGGCCCGCAATGATAAATGGCCCCGTTCTTCAAGGAGACTGGCGCGCGCCCGCCTTCTGCCAGAAATTTGTGCAGACGGTCACGGCCGGTGTAAATCCTCCCGGACAGGAGCACCCGCTCGCCAACTTTCAGCCGGCGGACGGACGCACAGGTAAATGGATATGTAAGAGACGAAAGCATTTTCGATTTGCGATTGCCGATTTTCCAATTTCTAATTTCTAATCATCCGTCATACAATTGACGCACAATACGGCCGGCGACATTCAGTACGACGCCCCGCCGTCGAAACGCCCAGCACATGTAAGCCACACTCACAAAGTAACATGCCGGCAAGCGGGCCAAGGCGCCGATCTTGACGCCCAAGAGCGTGGTCGCCCCGCCAAATCCCATGGGTCCGATGCCCAGCTTTTGCGCGTCCTGGAGCATTTGCCGTTCCAGCGCGGCCAGACGCGCCTCCGGGGCGTGATCGTTTAAAGGCCGCAGAAACTGGCGCTTGGCACATTCGGCGCCGGTGGCGCGATCGCCACCGATGCAGACCCCCAGAATACCGGGCGCGCAACCGTTGCCCTGGGCTTGCGCCACCGCCGAGAGCGAACTGCGGCGCACGCCTTCCAAGTCACGCCCGGCCTTGAGGCGTGCATCCGGCAGACTGAACTGAGCGCTCACGTTTTCGCTTCCGCCGCCTTTCATGATGAGCCGGATAGCCACTGTCCGGCGCGGAGCAAACTCAACATGGATCACCGGCGCGCCGGCGCCGAGATTATGCGCGCAGGAACACCCGGTTAGCGGGTCAATCGTGTTCGGCCGCAGGCTTCCCTGGCCGGTGGCTTGCCGGACAGCCGCATGGATGGCAGCGGTCAGCCGGCGGGTATCGAAGCGGAATGGGACCTCGCAATAAAATAACAACGTGCCCGTGTCCTGGCAGAGCGGCGCACCGCGTGCGCGCGCCAGCCGGATATTATCCAGGATGGTGTCGAGCGCCCAGCGCGCGGACGATTGCGGCTTTTCATGCCGCCGGGCTTTGCGCAGGGCCGCCTCCACATCGCGCGGCAGGTCCGCCGAGGTCCGCCGGATCAGTTCGATCAGCGATTTGGTCCAGGTTGACGGCATGATCTCTCCCAAAAAATCCGTGCATATCGAGCCCATTGCAAAATCCCGGAAAGAATCGGCCTGACGGGGCAGGCCTCCTACAATTTCACAAGAAAATTATCGTTGTAGGAGCGCTACCCCGTTAGCGCGATGGATTTTGTAATTGGTCATATCATAATCTATCGTCTGCAAAGAACAAAGGTGTTTTTCCGGCAGGTGGGGTGCGGGCCGTCTACGGCATCAATTCCACGGCCACGTAATCGGCCAGGTTGCGGCCGCGCGCGGTCAGCTTCCAAC
>JAHIMN010000316.1 GCA_018896395.1 Verrucomicrobiota bacterium
AAAATGGTGGTGGTGCTGACGGTCATCAGCGTGGTGGCCGGGTATCTGCTGGCAACGACCAATAAAATCACCAAGGCGCCAATCGCAGCCGCGCGCCTGGCCGAAAAACTGGACGCCATGAAAAAAGTCCTGCCGCCCTACGACAACGATCCCGTGACAAACATCTGCGTCGTGCAGGAAGCCGGCAAGCAATGGACGTTTTACGTGGCGCGCAAGCAGGGTGTCTTCGCCGGCGCCGCCTTCGAGGCCGCCTCGGACCAGGGCTACAACGGCACGATCCGCATCCTGGCCGGAATCCTGCCGGATAATAGCATCAAGGGGTTGGAGATCATTGAACAGACAGAAACCCCGGGCTTGGGCGCGAAAATTTCGGAAAGCGCATTCAAGGACCAGTTTCAAGGCAAAGCGATTTTCCGCACGCGCTGGACGGTGAAAAAAGACGGCGGCGATATTGACGCCATCACCGGCGCCACGATTTCGCCGCGGGCCGTGGTTTCCGCCCTGAAGACAGGGCTGGAGGTATATACGAATCATTTTGACAAGATTGCGGCTACGGGCGGGAAGACGACGGACGACGGACGACGGACGGCAGACGACAGATGACGGAATTATGTGTAGGAGCCGATCCCCGATCGGCGATAAGCGAGGCAACCCATGCGGTTTTACAAGGAACTGATTAAGGGCCTGTGGACGGAAAATCCCATTTTCCGGCTTGTGCTGGGCATGTGCCCCACCCTGGCCATTACGACCTCGGTCATTAACGCCATCGGCATGGGATTGGCCGCCACGTTCGTGCTAATCTGCTCCAACACCGCCATTGCGGCCGTGCGCAATATCGTGCCGGGCAAAGTCCGGATTCCCTGTTACATCGTGATTATTGCCACCTTCGTCACGGTCGTGGACCTGCTGATGAATGCGTTCACGCACGAATTGCACAAGGCCCTGGGCATATTCATTCCGCTCATCGTGGTGAACTGCATTATCCTGGGCCGGGCAGAAGCGTTTGCCCGCAAGAACGGCGTCTGGCTGTCGATCGCCGACGGCATTGGCATGGGCATAGGCTTCACGCTGTCGTTGATTGTGGTTTCCGCCATCCGGGAAATCCTGGGAAACGCCACCCTGCTGGGTTATGCCGTCGGCCATTACCAGGTAGCCCTGCTGATGATCCTGCCGCCGGGCGGGTTTTTGACGTTAGGTTGCCTGCTGGCACTGATGAATCACATTCAGGCCGGCATGGCTCTGCGCCGCGGACGCGCATACGTCCCCCCACCCAGCCTGGACTGCCGTCACTGCATGATCTGCAAATGGGGTGCCGAAAAAGATGGTTGATGACAAAGTGGATAGACTGTAGGCTGCAGCCCTTTATCCCGCATATTTCACAAGAACGCCGTTCTCGTGAAATATGCGGGATAGATACGCCGACACAATGAATACGATTATCCACAGGGAACAGCTTTCCGACGACGTTGTGCTTATGCGGCTGGCCGCGCCGCTGATCGCGGAAGAACGCAAACCGGGTCAGTTCGTGATCGTCCTGCTCGACAGCAACTACGGCGAGCGCATCCCGCTGACCATCGCCGATGCCGACACAAAGGAAGGCTCGATCACCATCATTTTCCAGGTCGTCGGCCTAACCACCCATCGCCTGGCCGCCCTGCGGGAGGGCGACGCGATCGAAAACCTGGTCGGCCCCCTCGGACGACCAACCCACATCGAGAAATTCGGCACGGTCGTCTGCATCGGCGGCGGGATCGGCGTGGCGCCCCTTTATCCCATTGTCCAGGGTATGCAACGCGCCGGCAATAAGGTTATCATCATCATGGGCGCGCGCACTAAGAACCTGCTGATCCTTGAGCCCCGCATGCGGGCCCTGGCAGATGAGCTGATTATCTGCACGGATGACGGCTCCTACGGGCGCAAGGCACTCGTCACTGAGCCCCTGAAGGAATTGTGCGCGCGCACGCTTAAGCCGAACCTGGCCGTAGCCATCGGACCGCCCATCATGATGAAGTTCTGCGCGGAAACGACGCGCCCCTATGGCGTCCCCACGGTCGTGTCGCTCAACACAATCATGGTGGATGGCACAGGCATGTGTGGCGGGTGCCGGGTCACCGTCGGGGGTAAGACACGCTTCGTTTGCGTGGACGGGCCGGAATTCGACGGACATCAGGTGGATTTTGACAACATGATGAAGCGTCTGCGGGCTTACAAAAAGCAGGAGGACGAGGCGCGCACGCAATGCCGGTTGGAACAGGCAATTGAGGACAGACGGCGGACACCGGACGCCGGACGACAGACGACGGACAACTAATAGTTTGGGAGTAGTGGAGTAACGGAGTGTGGGCGTCAGAAAAAACTCCCATACACCCATACTCCATCACCCCCATACACAGCAATTATGAATGCGCATCCGACCAAGGAAGTATTGGCCGCCGAGGCCGCGCGGCGTCTGCAGGAAATCGAGACGCGGACCGAACCGCTCAAACCCAAAGACCGCCTGAAGATTCCCACGCAGGAAATGCCGGCGCAGGATCCCGCTATGCGCCGAGGCAACATCGAAGAAGTGGCCCGCGGCTATTCGCCGGAGCAGGCGCGCCTGGAAGCCCTGCGGTGTTTCCAATGTAAAAAAGCACCTTGTGTCGAGGACTGTCCAGTGCGGATTGATATTCCCGCTTTCGTGCGCGCGATCGCCGAGGGCCATGTCAAGCAAGCCATTGATATCATCAAGCTCAACAGCCTGCTCCCCTCGGTTTGCGGGCGCGTATGTCCTCAGGAAGTGCAATGCCAGGCGCCCTGCACGGTGGGCCGCACGCTCAAGGACGTCGGCCAGGCCGTATCAATTGGACGGCTGGAGCGCTTTGCGGCCGACTGGGAGCATGCGCAGGGCACCCCGGACATTCCGCCGGTCAAGTCGCCCACGGGCAAGAAAGTGGCTGTGATCGGGAGCGGTCCGGCCGGCATCACCGTGGCCGCCGACGTGCGGCGCGAAGGTCATGCGGTCACCATGTTCGAGGCCTTTCACAAACCGGGCGGGGTCATGGTGTACGGCATTCCCGAGTTCCGATTGCCCAAGCTCATCGTTCAAAAAGAAATTGACACGCTCACGGCCATGGGCGTCAAGCTGGTCACCAATTTCGTGGTCGGCCGCACGCGCGCGCTCCAGGATTTGCTGGACAAGGATGGGTTTAATGCCGTTTTCATCGGCACCGGCGCGGGTCTGCCGAAATTCATGAATATCGAGGGCGAAAACCTGGTGGGCGTGTTCTCGGCCAACGAATACCTGACCCGCGCCAACCTGATGCGGGCCTATGATTTCGGCCACGCCCAGACGCCGATCTTCCGGTCGCACAAAGTGGCTGTGCTGGGCGGCGGCAACGTCGCCATGGACTCGGCGCGCATGGCGGTGCGCCTGGGCGCAGAAGAAGTGCATCTCGTCTATCGTCGCACAGAAGTGGAAATGCCCGCCCGGGTGGAGGAAGTGGCCCACGCCAAGGAGGAAGGCATCGTGTTCCACCTGCTCCAAAACGCCAAGCGCATCCTGGGCAATGAGCAGGGCTGTGTCACCGGCATGGAATGTCTGCAATACCAGCTCGGCGAACCCGATGCATCGGGCCGACGCCGGCCGGTGGAAATTCCCGGCAGTGAGTTTATCATGCCGGTTGACACGGTGATCGTGGCCATCGGCAACGAATCCAATCCCCTGATCAAGCAGACCACTACCGGCCTTGAAACGGACAAATGGGGCCACATCATCGTGGACGCGAACGGCAAGACATCGTT
>JAHIMN010000271.1 GCA_018896395.1 Verrucomicrobiota bacterium
AGCGTGCTTCCTCGCGATGGCCATAATTTTGTCCATCACAGCGGGATTACCGGTCAAATGCACCGGCATGATGGCTTTTGTTTTACTGGTAATGGCTGTTTCAATGAGATCGGGATTGATGTTGTAATCGTCGGCCACATCAACAAATACCGGCTTGGCTCCTACATTGGCAATCGAAGCAGCCGTAGCAAGAAAACTATTTGGAGCGGTAATGACTTCATCTTGCGGGCCGATCCCAAGCACCCTAAGCGCCAAAAACAGGGCGTCGGTGCCGGAATTTACACCCAGCGCATAAGGAACTTCACAATACTCGGCAAACGCCTTTTCGAAACGTTCAACCTGCGGTCCCAGAACAAACTGACAACCCGCGACGAGTTCATTTACCACCGCACGAATATCATACGATACAAACTGCTTTTTGAGATTCAGATATTTAACCTGCATGCGCGCTCCTTTTACTTCACGATGTAAAATTCTTTAACCTTGGCAATCACGTAATCCAGTTGCTCCTGACGCAGGTGCTGATGGACCGGTAACGTAATAATGTTTTTGCACTGGTTTTCGGCTACCGGGAAATCACCCGGTTTATACTTAAGGCCATAGTTCTTGCAGCAATTCTGCATATGCACCGCTTTGGGATAATGCACTTTAGCTTCAATGCCGGCATCGCACAAATGCTTCAGAAGGCCGTCGCGTCGTTTGGCGTAGAACATGTACATATGGTAAACATGCCGGAACCCCTTTTTGCGCTCGGGTACACGCACATATTCTTTAAGAACCGATGCCGACAGTTCGCGATCATAATAATTGGCATTGGCAATGCGTTTGTTGGTGATGTCTTCAACCTGTTCGATCAGATAGTTGCCCACAATGGCCTGAACGGTGTCGAGCCGGCTATTGTAACCAAATATTTCCGCATCATCCCGGGTGGCGAGCCCATGGTTGCGCAATAGAATCAACTTGTCATAAACGGCCTTGCTGTTGGTAATAACAACCCCGCCATCCCCCCATACATTTAGATTCTTGAGCGGATGCAGACTGAATCCGCCGGCTTGACCGAAATTGCCGACATGTTTTCCATTAATGGCGGCGCTGATGGCACAGCAGGCATCTTCAACCACGGGCAAATTGTGCTTGCCTGCAATCTTCATGAGTTTTTTCATATCGACCGGATTGCCGGAATAATGCACCGGAAGAATGGCGCGCGTCCCGGGTGTAATGGCCGCTTCCACCTGATCGACATTCATGGAAAAATCGTCGTTCGAATCGACAAACACAGGAATAGCCCCGAGTTCGGCAATCGCACCGACAGTGGCAATAAACGTTTGGGTAACCGTAACGACTTCATCACCACGACCCACGCCCACAGCCTTGAGCGAGAGCTTCAAGGCATCGGTCCCTGAACCTACGCCAAGGGCGTATTTGGCGCCGGTATATTTGGCAAAATGGTTTTCAAATTCCACCATTTCCTTGCCGAAGGTGAATTCACAGCGCGTAAGCTGTTCACGCATGGCATCCAGAATGGGTTCGGGACTCGCAAATTGATCCTTCAAATAGGAATATTCGACTTTCATTATTTATGCTCTTACTGTTACTACTCAGCATATCTAAAGACATTTTACCACGGATATCACAGATAACACTGATAGAGGGAAAAACCATGTTTTCTTAATCATTTAATGGCTTCGTCCTCATCCGTGCTATCCGTACTACTATCCGTTAAAAACTGGTTTTCTTAGCACGTTTTTCATATAGCCATATTAAAGAGAAGAAGCCGGAATATTGCCCGCGAACCACGCGAAAGGAACGCGAAATAATCGCTTTTTTTCGAAGGCAGAATCAGAGTGCTTGATTAAGTAAATCAGTTTCGCGTTCCTTTCGCGTGGTTCGCGGGCAAAATCTTATTTCTTTGCGTTTTTTTGCGGCTAATCACAAGTCTTTTTTGGTTGCGGCTATGCCGCGCTAAGTAATCAGTGGTGAGTAGTTATAAATTTTGCGCTTGCACCGCCACGGCAAACCAGTATGGTATGGTCCTATTTTGCAGGGGGAGTAGCGCAATTGGTTAGAGCATCGGCTTGTCACGCCGAAGGTTGCGGGTTCGAGCCCCGTCTCTCCCGCCACGCTTCGCCTTTCGGGCTACGCGTGGCGCAGCCATGCCCAACCCAGACGACGGACAACGGACCACGCGGCACGCGTGGCACGCGACAGATTTATCCCGCGTTGCGCGGGACACCGGACAACGCCGCACAGATAAACCCATCGCAGCTCAAGTCTGCTTGCGCAGGTGCGACGGCGGAATTTTTAGAACCAGCCGGTACTTGGCCACCGTGCGCCGCGCCACCTGCAATCCTTGGCCCTTTAACTGATCCATAATCTCCTGGTCAGAAAGCGGATGCTCCGGCTCTTCTTCGGCCACCAGCGACGCGATTTTGTCCTGGACCGTCTTATTCGAGACCGTTTTGCCGTCCGCCATCTTCAAACCCGGGGTGAAAAAATACTTCATCGCAAACAGACCGCGCGACGTCTTCATGTACTTGTTGGCCACGCAGCGGCATACCGTGGTTTCGTGCAAGCCGACGAGTCGCGCCACTTCCGCCATGGCCAGCGGCTTGAGCTGGGCAAGACCAACATCCAGAAATCCTGATTGCACCCGGACAATCTCGACGGCCACCCGGTAGAGCGTGCGCTGGCGCTGGGTAATACTCTTGATTAAAAACAGCCCCGACCGAATACGCTCCCGGATGTAGGCCTTTACATCCGGCTTGGTTGCGTCGTTCTGCATCATGTCCTTGTACTGCCGGCTGATCCAGAGCCGTGGAATGTGTTCGTCGTTCAAGTGTACCTGGTAGCCCTCCTCGGTCTTTTCCACCACCACATCCGGCATGACATAGACCGGCGTTTCGGCGCTGAAGACCCGCCCCGGTTTCGGTTCCAGCGTGGCGATGACCTTGGCCGCCTGATGCACCTGCTCCAGCGGCACGGCTTGACGCTGGGCAATCTCTTTGAACTGCTTGTTGCCCAGCAGGTCCAGGTGGTTTTTTACCACGGCGGCGGCCAGCGAATCACCCTGCCCCAGTCTTTCCAACTGCAGGAGCAAACATTCCCTGACATCACAAGCGCCCACGCCGATGGGATCAAAATCCTGAATGACGACCAGGACATCGTGAATCTGCGATGCCTCAAACCCGGTGGCGGCGGCCATTTCTTCCACGCTCTGCAGGAGGTAGCCATCGTCGTTGATACTGCCGACAATGAGTTCCCCTGTCCGGTGGTCCTTATCGCTTAAGCCCGCCTCGCGCAACTGCTGATTCAGATGCTCCTGGAGGGATACCGGCTTGACCTGGGAATCGAGAAAGAACGAACGCCGCCTCTCCCGGCCCGCATCATAGGGTTCGGACGCCAGGTCATGCATGAAATACTTACAGCCTTCTTCGTCAATCCGGGAAAGGATTTCGAACTCAGCCTTGAAGGCAAGCTCCTTGGCGTCATCCACTTCGCTGACGCCCGGCTCAACCTCGATGCTGATGGTTTTCGGCGGCTTTTCCTCCAGGGTCGGATTGCTCTGGAGTTCCTGCTGAACCAGGGCGCGCAGTTCCAGCATAGGCGCCTGCAACAGCTCCAGCGACTGCCGCAACTGGGGCGCCAGTATTTGAATCTGGTGCTGTTCCTGGGACATGGAGAGTGATTGATCGGCCATAAATTTCTTTCTTTCGTTTGATCAAAAATGAGTATACTAATTGCGCGCGGATGCACAAGCGCAGAAGCTGGGAACGTAAAGCAAAAGATATTAACCGATGATTCGACGATTGGTCGATTCGGATTACGAATACCGAATTGTCGAATGGAAGAATTTTCGAATCATCAGCTTGCAGTGTCTGGCAACCGTGAACCTCTCAACCGTGAACCGTTGAACCCGGGTTTTTTCATGAAAGTCTGCGTATTGGCCAGCGGCAGTTCGGGTAATTGCATCTTTACGGGGTCCGCGACTACCCGGATTCTAATTGATGCCGGCCTCAGTGGCCGCGAAACGGCCCGCCGCCTGGAATTGATGGGCGCGTCGCTCCCTTCGATCCAGGGCATCTGCCTGACCCATGAGCACGGTGATCACACGACGGGCCTGGCGGCCTTGCACACGCGAGCGGGCATCCCCCTATACGCCAATGCCGGCACGATTGAAGCCATCCGCCAAGACGACAAACTGCGCAATTTGAAATGGCAGGTCTTCACCACCGGCGCGGCTTTTCCCATCGGCGACCTGACGATTACCCCGTTTTCCGTCTCGCACGACGCCTATGAGCCGGTTGGCTTTATTGTGGCCGCGGACCAGGTCCGCGTGGGCATTGTCACGGACATCGGGATCAGCACGCATCTCGTCCGGGAACGCCTGCGCCACTGCCAGGTTCTGATTATTGAATCCAACCACGATGATCGGCTGTTGACCGACGCCCGGCGACCGTGGCATCTCAAACAGCGCGTTGCCGGCCGGCAGGGCCATCTCTCCAACCAGCACGCGGCGGAACTGATCGCCGAAATCGCGGGCAATGACCTGAACCAGGTCTTTCTATTTCACCTCAGCCTGGACTGTAACCGCCCGGAGCTGGCGCTCAAGCCGACTTGCGAAGCCCTGCGCCGCCGGGGGTTAGCCCACGTCCAGGTCAATCTGACCTATGCCGATCAAATCAGCGAAATCTGGGCAACCGGGCCGAAATGACTCAAAAAAATTACGTAACGACCCGGGTGGGGGGATGAATTTGACCACAGAGATCACGGAGACTCGGAGCGGATTCTTGACTGAATGAATCAAATGGATCGCATTGTTTTCGAGGAGATCTGGTCACCGTGCCTGGTTCAGTATTTCCCGTAGTCACGGACAGCTTCGACAAAGGCCAGCAGGGCGGCGACCGATTGGGGTGTCATGGGTTGCGTGGGGCTATCCGCACTGGCCACGATGAATCCGCCCCCCGGCGCCGCATCTTGGATGGCCTGGCGCACCCGTTCCCGCATGGCTTCGGGACTGAGTTTGTCAAATTCATAGCACTCGAAGTTGCCTTCCAGACAGATCCGTCCGCGCACCCGGCGTTTGGCGTCGGCAAGGATCAGGTCCCCGTACGGCGGCGGTTCCAGCGGCTGGAGGCAATCCACCCCGGCGGCAACAAAGCCTTCCAGTACTTTGCTGACCGAGCCATGTGAATGCACCCAGACCACGCCTCCGGCCTCGTGGATGATGTCGGTCAGGCGCCGGTCGTAACGCACCACAAAATCATCGAAATCGCGCGGACCCATCAGCGGCGGCACGCAGATCTCCGGGCCGACCCACCCAAAGCACGGCCCCATCCCCTGGCTGAGGCAGTACTTGATGGCGTCGCATTGCCGGCGGCAAAAAAACTCGCACATCGCATGCAGGAGTTCGCGCTGGTCCGCGCTCCACAGGGCAAAACGCTCCGAACCCAGGAGGCGGTAGACGTTGTAGACCACATCGACCATGCCAACGATCACGACGCCTTTATCACCCAGCGCGGCAACCTTGTCGAAGAAGGCCTGCGGCGAGGGGCGGGGCGGTTCGCAAGGAATGCTCAGCAGGATGTCCACGTCCTCGGGGCGGCTAATCATGTACTGCTGCTGATAGGCGGGCAGCCCCACGGGGCTGTTTAATTCAATGCCGGTGAGCCGGCCGGCCGGGACCGCCAGCTCCTGGACCAGTTCTTCGTAGCCCTCATGGCTGGCTGGGCGACGGTACTCGCGATAGTGAAAGTCCGGGTGAACCGTGTAGAAGAAACCCGTATCGCCCTCAAGGCCCCAGGAAGCCATCGTGTCGTTGATGGCGTCAAAGGCCGCGGCAAACCTGCGCCGCTGTTCCGCCGTGGCCGGGGCCGCAGGCGGGAGCGGGGGCGGCTTGGCCGGAACCCGGTCCGCCTGCCCGCAACGCATCGTCAGTTCGAGCCGTTCGCGACTGGTCATGGTTTTGCTCATTTCAATGTGGGCTATGCCCGCAACCCAAATCCAAAGAATTTGCCCGCGAAACACGCGAAAGGAACGCTAAACTGACTTGCTTAATTAAGCACTCTGATTCAGCCTTTGAAAAAACAATTATTTCGTGTTCCTTTCGCGTGTTTCGCGGGCAATTTCCTGCTTCTTTGCCTTTCTTGTTTCTTATAGCCGTTCCTGATAGTTAAGGTACTAGCGTCTCCGTTTGGGATCTGTAAACCCCTCGCCTTCAGGCGCGGTCCGTTTAACAATTCAAACCGGCCAAAATACCCAATCAGTCTCTCGATGTTTTTACTTTATCCACGCCGATGGATTTCGTGAGATCTGCCAGGAAGGCCAGAGGGGTTTTTGGACTTAACCCGTCACTCTTTGCCCATTTTTCCAGTTGAACCAGACGCCTGTATAGAGGAGCGCCGGCCGTCGCGTCCTTGCGAATGGCCCGGAACAAACGTCTCAACTCATCATGAAAATCAGCCCAATCTCCTTTGTATAAATCCCAGCTCTTCTCCCGGCAATTCATATAAAATGCCCGCGCGATCGCCATGCTGATTCTTAAAATATGCCGCAGATATCGGGCCCTTAGATCAAACAAAGGATCTTTTTTATCGGCCAGGTCAATGGCCTGTGCGATATCCGTGACAGCCTTTGCGAGAACGGGCAGATCGTCAACCTCCATTGTATCCGCCATCACCATTATCAGTTCATCCACCTTGTCGTTGTCTCGGATCCGCTCCAACATGTTCTGAAAACGTGAAAAAGAGCCGAAGGGCTGGCCAAGGCACACAGCATTTCGGATTCCGTGTGCGAAATTGGCGTCGTCAAACAGACGGTAAGCCTCGGCCTGTTTCTGAGGATCTTTGACTCCCAGGCTCGCGGCATAAGCGCGAAATGTCTCATCCAGCGACCGTCCCGTGCTGTTCCATGTGTGTTCGCTTTCCACGAACAACCCCAGCTCATCGGCGGGATAGCTGTAAGACATGCCGCAGAAACCCCGCAAGCCGGCTTCAACAGAATGCTGAATGTTTGCCTTCATGATTTTGAAGACCGCGGGTCTTGCGGGGATGCCGCGCGTGGGCATGCAAACCGACAACCAGTATCCGTCGCGAGCCGCGTTCGCAATGTCACGGTGAATCGGGTTGATCGGCCGGATATTGTAGGTGCCAAAACGCTCACCCGAATAGAATATCCATTTTACGTCCCTGGGCATGGCGTGGATTAGCGCCAGATTTTCGGGGAAAGCGCCCTGGGTCAGACACATTTTAACTTCAAGTTCGGGTTTAGTTTTCCGAAGATGCTCCACGATTCCATAGAACATCTCCGCTTCCTGAAGGAATTCGCTTTTGGTCTGTTTATCCGGAGGCAAAGAATGCAGACGGTTTTCAGACAGCCAGAAACACAGTTCCTTGGGATTAAGGAGCGAAAACAGCTCCTCTGCCAGATCGCGGAATATGGCTTCCGTTTTGTGATGGAAGAAATTGATCGCGAGCTTTACGTCATGCCCATGATGGCGGACCGCATGTCGTGCGGCCACTTCGGGAAACTTGTTCGCAATGAAATCGTAGTGCTCTCCGTGGGTGAAAATTGGTATCATACGCATACCACGGGACTGCCCATAGAGGAAAAGATGTTTCAGAAGGTATTCACGGTCCGCCGCGTCCGCGTGGCAGAATTCAGGATGCTTTTGACTGCGGAATCCTATGCCTCCTCCTTCGCCGGCCACAACAACCTCCAGAAGATTCATTTTATGATCGCTCATCCAATCAATCCACGCCTTGTAATGCCTCAAGCTACGGGCTCTGTCCTTATAGGGGCAGGTTGATAAACCAAACGGCTGAGTCCATATCCCTCGCTCTTCAAGGTCAGCTCCATCCAGAACAGAGACTTTCGGCAGAATCACCTGACGGGTTTCAAAACGCATCAACTGTTTGATCGTTTTCATTCCCCAATATACGCCCTCAGATGACAGACCCTGCAGGATTAGACCGTTGTTGCCGTCCAAGTGTTTGATTCGATACGAGTGAAAGCCGGGGCTTGCCGTGAAATCGGCAAAAAAAGGATCCATGAATTCATGGCGAAGGCACTGGGGATCATGCTCGGACGCCAGGTAGATGATAGTCATTCCCTTACCGGGCGCTTCTCGAACTACAGGAATCAATGCCTTTGTTTTTTGCCTGATGAAAAGCGCCAGCTCGGCGGCTGCCTGCCGAGTCCAGGCGCTCTGGTCAAGCGCGCAGATCGCAAGGCAGGACGGATTAATCACCGTCATTCCATATACATTCAGTTTTTTAGGTTTAGGAGCCAAACGGATCAGGACGTCATTGTGGGTCATATGCTATCCCCTTGCATTTTTCTGATTTCGTGACAGGATTGCCTGCTATTCGTTTTTTATCCGATTTTGCAACTACGCACGCAGGCATCACCATGATGCCACTAATAGATAAACGATAATTTACCCCGCCCCCCGAACGCAAGCAAACAATATAATTACAAAAACAAACTATAGACACCCACCCGGTTTTTTGTTAAAAAATGACCCGCTTCATTGCATCAGCATGATAATCAGGTAATGGTGGAAGGACCTGCCATGGGACAACTGGACGGGAAAAAAGCGTTGGTAACGGGCGCGGCGCGCGGAATTGGCCGGGCGATTGCCGAAAAACTGGCCGGCGAAGGCGCTGACGTAGTGGTGTGCGACTTGAACCGGGACTGGCTGGCGGAAACCGAGCAGGCCATCACGGCCTTGGGTCGCAAGGCCTTGACGCTGGCCACGGATGTCAGCCAGGCAAAGAGCGTCCAACAGACAGTGGATGAGGCGCTGAAAGCCTTCGGGCGGCTGGATATCCTGATCAACAACGCAGGGATCACGCGCGACGGGTTCCTGGTGCGGATGTCGGAGGAGGATTGGGATCAGGTCCTCGCCGTCAACCTGAAGGGCACTTTTTTGTTTACAAAGGCAGTGTCCCGGGGCATGATCAAGCAGAAATCCGGGGTTATCGTTAATTTGGCATCCATTATCGGCTTGATTGGAAATGCCGGCCAGTGTAATTATGCGGCTTCCAAGGCAGGGGTCATTGCGCTGACCAAGTCGGCGGCCAGGGAGCTGGCGTCGCGCAACATTCGCGTCAATGCGGTGGCACCGGGCTTCATTGAGACCAAGATGACCGCGGCGTTGCCGGAGGCGGTGCGGGGAAAAATGTTGGCTGCCATTCCGATGGCACGGTTTGGTTTGCCCGATGACGTGGCTAACGTGGTTTTATTTCTGGCGAGTCCTGCGTCCGCCTACATGACTGGCCAGGTTTTAAGCATCAGTGGCGGCATGGTGATGTAATAACAAGGCAGGAGGTTAAAACAATGGCACTTGAGGAAAAAGTCCGAGACATTATTGTGGAACAACTGGGCGTGAACACGGAACAGGTAACGCCGGAAGCGTCCTTTATCGAAGACCTGGGCGCAGATTCCCTGGACACCGTCGAACTGGTCATGGCCTTCGAAGAAGAATTCGGCGCTGAAATTCCGGATGAAGAAGCCGAAAAGCTGACTACCGTCGGCGCCGTCGTGAATTATCTGAAGGAAAAAGGTTTCGGCGAATAAGGGGTCATGGATTTGAAGGCCGAGGAACCGGGGAGACCGCCTCGGCCTTTTTATCACCTGCCCGCCCGCCCGCAACGCTGTCGCGTAGCGACTGCGGGCAGGCAGTGCTATCCGTCAGCCGACGGATTGCAGGCGGGCCACCTCCAGGCGCTGGATACTACGAGCATGCGCAAAGTAGTTATCACCGGAATCGGGGTTGTTACGCCCCTGGGTTGCGACGTCAAGCGTTTCTGGGAACGCAACGTGGCGGGCGTTTCCGGAGTCCGGCGCGTACAGATGTTTGACGCATCGCCCTACCCCTCCCAGATTGCCGGCGAAGTTATCGAGTTCAATGCGAACGACTTCTTAAGCAAGAAATACCAACGGCGCGCGGACCTGTACTGCCATTATGCCATAGCCGCCACCAAAATGGCCGTCGTGGATGCCGGCCTGGAACCGGCCCGGGCAGATTCCGACCGCGTGGGCGTTATTGTGGCCTCCGGCATCGGCGGCCTGCAATCTCTGCAGGTTCAGCACCGGATTCTGATGGAAAAAGGCCCGGCGCGTTGCAGTCCGTTCATGATTCCGCAAATGATTTGCAACATGGCCGCCGGTCTGATTGCCATCGAATTCCAGTTTAAGGGACCGAATTACGCGGTTGTCTCCGCCTGCGCTTCGGCCAGCCACGCGCTGGGCAACGCCATGCGGCTCATTCAATACGGCGACGCGGACGTTATGATTTCCGGCGGTTCCGATGCCAGCATCTGCGCCCTGGCGTTCGCCGGCTTCTGCGCCCTGCGCGCGTTGAGCACGCGTAACGACGAGCCCGCAAAAGCCAGCCGCCCCTTTGATAAGGAGCGTGACGGCTTCGTCATCGGCGAAGGCGCCGGCATTTTGGTGCTCGAAGAGTTGGCGCACGCCCGCAAACGGGGCGCGCCGATCTATTGTGAACTTTCCGGCTATGGCGCCACGTGCGACGCATTCCACGAAACCGCGCCGGACGAGGATGGCGATGGCGCCGCGCGCGCCATGCAACGGTCCATCCAGGATTCGCGCGCCAGCGCCGACGACGTGGATTATATTAACGCCCACGGCACCAGCACACTGCTCAACGACCGGTGCGAAACGCGGGCCATTAAACGGGCCCTGGGTGAGAAGCAAGCCCGCCGGGTCATGATCAGCTCGACCAAATCCATGACCGGCCATCTGCTGGGCGCCGCTGGCGCCGTGGAAGCCGCCATCTGCGCCCTGGCAATCAAGTATGGCATCGTGCCGCCGACCATCAATTACACAACACCCGATCCGGAATGCGACCTGGACTACGTTCCCAACACGGCACGCGAGAAGAAAATCCGGCTGGCCCTGAGCAATTCGCTGGGCTTCGGCGGCCACAACGCCACGCTGGCTTTCCGGGCCATCTGACCAAAGTGTTCGGTGTTCAGTGTTCAGTGTTCAGTGTTCGGCAAATACTGTCCAGACCCGGCAAACCACTGATAGTCACCTCCGTAAGTGAATTGACCGTTGGATTGCCTAAGTGTATTAAATGGGGCAGGAACTATTGTCACCCTTTTTGACTTTCATTCCCGAACACTGAACACTGAACACCAAACACTTTATGATGAACAGCCCTTCCAAACAACCGGTTATATCTTCCTGGCAGGTGCTTGCCCTGGCCGTGCTGTTTCTGACCGCGGGGATCTGGCTGGCATCGGCATTGAGCGTACTGATCATGAATGGCGCCCACGCCTGGGGCGGAATTGCCGGCGCCTACCTGATCGAAGAAGGCGCCGACAAAGTCATGCGCCGCTGTCTGCTGGGATTTTCCATTGCCTTTCTGATGATATTCCTGTGGCGCGCCGGGTGGCGGGGGTGGAAGGATTGTGGATTTACGACGACCGACCCCAACTGGTCATGGCATCCATGGCACGCCGGCCTGCTGAACGGCATTATCCTGGGTATCCTGACCATGGGCGTGGTGGGCACGCTGACCATTCTGGCCGGAATCCATCGCCTGTATATCACACTCAGTCTTACATCCATTCTGATCAAGGTTGTGGCTTTACTGCTATCGGCTCTTGTGGTGGGCTTTTTCGAGGAGATCGTGGTGCGCGGCATCCTGTTTCGCGTGCTGGCCCGCATCTGGCGCGCATGGCCGGCGGCCGTATTATCTAGCCTGGTCTTTGCCGTGGCCCATTTTATTGAACCGTCCCAAGAGGCGTTTATCGGCACCTCTTTCCTGTCCGTGACCCAGGCCGTGTTTGTTTCCACGTTCACGATGTTTGGGAAGAACCCCAGCCTGGCGCTCCAATTCATCAACTTGAGCCTGCTGGGTATTGTTTTGTGCGCGTTTGTAATCCGCACGAAAACCATCTGGCTGAGCGTTGGCGCGCATGTGGCCTGGGTCTGGATGATTAAATTGCACGGGTTGATCACGATGTTCTATCCGCCGGCGCCCCTGGCAGCCTGGCTGGGAAAACGCAATGATTTCATGGACTCGATCCTGGCCACGGTCATGCTTACCGGCCTGCTGGTCTGGATCGTGACGCGTAAGGCAAATTGCGGCCGGCCCTTGCACCGGCGGCAACGGCCGCATCGACGGCAATGGCCGCACCAGCACGGACGGTTGTGGCACGTCTTGCCAAGCGAGGCAACCCGGTTTTCGGACTGGCTGGATTCTCAGGCCCAGGCGGAAGCTTCGCCCAGCGGCCGCGTGCTGAAGGCGTATGCGGGCTGCCGCGTGACCGCGCAAGCGGGAATGGTCTTGAAAGAATACCGGCCCCGGGACGGCTGGCGCGGTTGGCGCTTCGGCCTCCGCCCCTCCCGCACGCGCCGTGCTTTTCTGATGGGCCGCCGCCTGGCGGATTGCGGCATTCCCACGCCGACACCAATCGCCTGGGCCATCGAGCGCCGCTTCGGTTTGCGGCGGGCCGACTATTGTCTCACGGCCGAGTTGGAACAAGCCGAACCGCTGACAGCCTGGCTACAGCGCCAAGTGAGCGACCCCGTGGCGCGCGCGAGTGTCATGCGCGCTTACGGTCAACTGACCGCCGCCTTCCACCGAAACGGTTTTTTCAACCGTGACCTGAAGCATGAGAACGTACTGTGCGCCATCGCGGACCGCCGGCAGTTATGGGTCGTGGATCTGGATGGCGTTCGCTGGCGCGGCTGGATTACCCGCCGGCGGGCGGCCCGGGACTTGCGGCGTGTGGGCTTGTCGCTGGCCTCGGCGGGTGGGGCAAGCGAACCTGACGTGGCCGCGTTCTTTAACGCCTACAACGCATCCGTGCCCGCGCGCCTGCGGCGCAACCGATTCCCGGAATAGTAGAGGAGTAAGGGAGTATGGGTGTATGGGCGTAAAACCCATTTTCCATGCATCCACACTCCCATACACCGATACGCCTATACTCCCATACTTGATCAGGCTGTTGGCCGCCCGGCCTGCGCCAACACCTTTCGCAAAAGCTGGCCGGTATATGAGCGTTCGCAGGCGGCGACTTCTTCGGGCGTACCCGCCGCAACGATCTCGCCGCCGCTGTCGCCGCCTTCCGGCCCCAGGTCAATGATGTAATCGGCGGTCTTGATCACCTCGACATTGTGTTCGATGACGACAACCGTATTGCCGGCATCGCGCAAGCGGTGGAGTACATCAAGCAGTTTCTGGATATCGGCGAAGTGCAGGCCGGTGGTCGGCTCATCCAGCAGATACATGGTTCGCCCGGTGGCCTTGCGACTGAGCTCCGCGGATAGTTTCAGCCGCTGGGCCTCTCCGCCGGAGAGCGTGGTGGCCGACTGGCCCAACTGGACATACCCAAGCCCGACTTCCGAAAGCGTCTTGAACTTTTGCTTGAGGGCCGGAACACGGCTGAAAAAATCCAGGGCCTCATCAATGGTCATGGCCAGCACCTCGGCAATGGACTTGCCGGCATAACGAACTTCCAGCGTTTCACTGTTATAGCGCCGGCCGCGGCACTGCTCGCAGGTGACATAGACGTCCGGCAGAAAATGCATCTCGATCCGCAGGATGCCGTCCCCACGGCACGTTTCACAACGTCCGCCTTTGACGTTAAAACTGTAGCGGCCCGGGCCATAGCCCCGCACTTTGGAGGCCGGCAGACCGGCAAACAAAGTGCGCATCAGCGTGAAGGCGCCCGTGTACGTTGCCGGATTACTGCGGGGCGTGCGCCCGATGGGCGACTGGTCAATCACCACCACCTTGTCCAGGCGGTCCATTCCCTTGATGTCCCCGAACTGGCCCGGCCGTTCCTTGGACCCGTAGAACTCACGGGCGAGGGCCCGCCGCAGAATATCGTCCACCAGCGTGCTCTTGCCACTGCCGGAAACGCCGGTCACGCAGACGAACAGGCCCAGGGGAATGCTGGCCGTGATGTTTTTTAGATTATTTTCGCGGGCGCCGGTGATGGTCAGGCGTCCCATGACGGGCGTCTTGCGCCGCGCGGGGATTGCGATGGTCAGAAGCCCCTTCAGGTAGCGCGCCGTGAGTGACCGTGTATCGGCCAACAGCTCCGGCACGGCGCCGGCAAACACAACCTCGCCGCCGTGCCGGCCCGCGCCAGGCCCGAGATCCAGGACGTAATCCGCCTGGCGGATGGTATCTTCATCGTGCTCCACGACTACCACCGTATTGCCCAAGTCGCGCAGGTTTTTCAGCGTGCGGATCAGGCGTTCGTTGTCGCGGTGATGCAGGCCGATACTGGGCTCATCGAGCACATAGAGCACACCGACCAGGCCGGAACCGATCTGGGTCGCCAGCCGGATGCGCTGAGCCTCCCCGCCCGAAAGCGTGCCGCTCTCGCGATCGAGCGTCAGGTAATCCAACCCCACGTTGGCCAGGAACTGCAGGCGCTGGCGGATTTCCTTGAGCACCTCACGCGTAATGGTTTCCTCCTGCGCGCTGATCGCCAGGCGCTCAAAATAATCCCGGGCACTCCGCACCGACATCCGGCACACGTCCACAATTGACTTGTCCGCTACCGTGCAGGCTAACGCTTCCGGCTTCAGGCGCGCGCCTTTACAGTCCGTGCAAGGCCGGCGGCGCATGTACTGCTGGAGCCGTTTTTTGGTGAATTCGCTGTCCGTCTCCGCATAGCGGCGCGCCAAATTGGGCAAAATGCCTTCAAACGGTTTAACCAGTTTGCGCCAGGCGCCGCGCCGCCAATAACCGAAGGTAATCGTTTCGTCGCCCGAACCATTAAACAAAATTTTCTGAACGGAGGCGGGCAATTCATGGAAGGGGGTGCCCAAGCTGAAACCATAATGGGCCGCCAGGGCGCGCAAGAGGCCGTTATAATAGATTATCAGGCGGCGCCCCCCGCGCCGCCAGGCGTGAATGGCCCCTTTCTCGATGGATAGTTCGCGGTTGGGCACCACCAGCTCTTCGTCAAAGAGCAGGCGAATGCCCAGGCCGGAGCAGGAGGCACACGCGCCATACGGGCTGTTGAATGAAAAATGGCGGGGCGTCGGCGGCTCGAAGCTGATACCGCAATCCGCGCAGGCATGCTTCTCGGAATAGAGCGTTTCGCGCCATTGGCCGTTAGGGTCCTGGTGCAGGACAATCATCATGCCACCGCCCTGGCGCAGGGCCAGCTCGGCGGAATCCGTCAGGCGCGAGCGGATCAGGTTGGTAATGATCAGGCGATCCACCACCAGGTCAATGGTATGTTTTTTCTTCTTGTCCAGCGGCGGGACATGATCCAGCTCGAGGAGCGCGCCGTCCACGCGCACCCGCACAAACCCCTGGCGCCGGGCGGCCTCAAACACTTCCTCGTGCTGACCCTTGCGGTCGCGCACCAGGGGTGCCAGCAGGGACAGTTTGGTCCGGGTCGGCAATTGCAGGAGACGTTCCACAATTTCCTCGGCACTTTGCCGCGCTACCGGCCGCCCACAGCGGGGACAATGCGAGTGGCCAATGGTGGCAAACAGAAGACGCAGGTAGTCGTGGATTTCCGTGCTGGTG
>JAHIMN010000272.1 GCA_018896395.1 Verrucomicrobiota bacterium
AAAATAGCAAAACTTCCCCGTCTCTGCCGATATTCGCGTCTATTTGCGTTCATTCGCGGTTAAAATTCTTGTTTTTCATCTCTTTTTTCCTAACCTCGGATCAACCACAACTATATGCGGGTAATTGTATTTTTCGCTTTTTAATCCGGATACTGCGCACAAAAACACCGTTTTTGCGCCGGTGACCACCGCAGAAAACGCCCGCGGAGGATTACCTGCTTTCAGGGCAGTTGAAAAAACTTTTTTCATTCCCGGACCGTAGTCAAGCTCGCCGGACACGCGGCGGTTGTAACGCTTGTCAACTCCGATGAAAAATTCAACTTCCATATCGGGCGTCTGATCGTGACGATATCTGCTGGACAGCCCTACGGCGCCCTCCAGACGGTCAAAGACGCCCGGTTCAAGCAGATATCGTACGCTTACAAACGAGGTCATGCCGAAGCCTTCAACGCGCCGTTCGTTGCCATTGCCGCAATCAATATACAACGCAACCTTTTTTCCTTTGACAACGTTATGCCCTTTCATTATATGGCCGTACTTGCCGCCGGGATGATGATAATGTCCCTCGGCTTCAACAAGCCGGAAACTTTTCAATTTTTCGGCTTCTTCCTTCTTGACGCGATTCAGACCCAAGGCCAATGTGCTGTGGAATAATGATGCAACTTGGAATACGGCGCTTTGCATCAATGGTCTGGCCAGCTTGTTCATCGTTTTACGATCACCTGCCCGACAGGCCTCAAGCATGGAAAAAAAAGACCTTTTTGCCGTTACGAGATTTTTCTCGCTTATCATTCCCAGTCGGAAAATCAATTCCGATTCGCTTTCGCCCAGCAATGCGGGCTGTTCCGTCTCCAATTCAGGTTCACATCCGTCTATCAGGCTGTGATAATGCAGATGATTCTTTCCCTCGGTAGAAAAATCGTAAAACATTGCGTTAGGGAAAATATGACCGAGCGCAGATCCATCCTGAATAAAATGCGCCAGCAATCCGCCCCATAAAGCCGCTTCTTCCATCCGGTGGCTGTGGATGCTTGCCACGAGCCTGGGCACGAATTGTCTTAATATCCTGCGCGTGCTCTCGGCATCGGCACAGTGTTCGCTGGTCATGCACATGTTCATGTCGCAATCCGCATATCCGTGCGGTACGGGGCGTTCATCGGAGAGCATATACTCCGGCGTTTTCAAAAAGTTGCACTTCCGCCAACCCATTAAATCAAGAAACAATGAGTAATACCCCGTTTTTTCCATTACGTTTTTCGGTTGAGGGAGGTTCCTGATAAATTCAGGCGCTTCGTCCGGTATTGCCGTGGACAAATCCCACAAATCCTGATCTTCTTTTGAGAGAGACTTCCATGACAGTTCCCCCATTACTTTATGCATTTCGCCCGGCATTTAAAACCTCCTGCTTTAAAATATTCGTCAGGCAAGATTATTACGCACAATTTCGGCCAGTGAATTGGCGATACGGTCCGTGGCCGTTTGATCCATGCTTTCAACCATGACACGGCAAATTGGCTGAGTGCCGGAATAGCGCGCCAGCTGGGGCTCTACCATTGAGCTACACCCGCTTACGTCAAGGCAAGTCAGCGTGGCACGAGCGCTTATCCTTTAAACAGACTCAGTTAATCTACCTGGATTCGATCCCCAGTCAAGCAGATGTGCAAATCCTGCCGTGCAAATTGCTCCCTATGCAAACGTGAATGCTGAAGGAAAATCAAGACGTCACACTTCAACAATCAGCCCGTCGTAAGGAATCTCAATGCCGGCGGGCAGGGCTTGGGCAGTGGTTTCGTAGTCCAGGTCGTGGGTCATGTGGGTGATGAACGAGCGGCGGGCGCTCAGGCGCTTAAGTTCGGCCACGCTCTGATCCAACGTAAAATGGGTGGGGTGGGGCTTGCGTCGCAAGCCATCCAGAATCAGGCAATCCAGGCCGCGCAGGCGTTGAGCCACGGCCGCGCTCAACCGGTGACAATCGGGTACGTAGCCAAGTGTCCGCCCATCCGCTTCCAGCCGATACCCGTAGGTTTCAATCCCGGCATGTTCCACCGGCAAGGGTTCAATGCGCACCGGGCCGATCGCAAAAGGGGCCGCCACCGCCTGGAAATCCACGCGCGGACAGGAGAGCCCCGGCTGGGCCACCTGATGCACGTATGGAAAAAAATGGTTCATGGCCGCCATCGTGGCGGGGGAGCCATAGACCGGGATGACGGTATCCTGAACTTCATTGAACCGGCGGATATCGTCGAAACCGAAGACATGGTCGGCATGGGCGTGGGTAATGAGCACGGCATCCACCCGGCGCATGCCAAAGGTCAGCACCTGGTCGCGGAAATCCGGCGGGGTATCAATGATAATATGTTGGCCGGTGGCCTGTATGTAGATACTGGCCCGCCGGCGCTTGTTGTGCGGATCATGGGACCGGCAGACTGCACACAGGCATCCGATGACGGGCACACCGCTCGAAGTGCCTGTGCCAAGAAAAGTAAGTTTCATCCTTATTAGCCAGTAGCAAGTGCAACGCTAACTGGTCGAGCTATGCCTTCTGTGGACATCGATTTGTTTGACTCGTCTGGCAAGGCCGCCGAGCGAGATAGATAAAATGTAAAATGTGGCAGGGCGGGCGTTTGGATGCAAGTTAAAAAAAATGCTGCCGGCCGCACGTCTCAGCAGCCTCGCTATCTTCTTCAATCCCGTAGCCCTCTTGACAGCATTCATATATGGGCCTACACTCTTTCTCAGTCACGTGTCTGTATGCCATGTGTCTCTGCTCGTGTTTGTCCAGCCTTAGGCGGATCCGCCTATGGCGAAAAGTCCACGAAGAGCATGGCACGGCACGCGACTTTTTTTTAGCCACGCTTTCATGCCGAAGGCAGATTCCTCCATAGGCGGACAAGCTCGCCTAAGGCGGAAACCGACAGCAAGATGTTGCACTTGTTTATGGAATGTGCGTACCACTAAAGGAGGATGTTATGTCGTTTGCCTGTGCTTGCGCGTCGTCGAAAGGTTCGTTGGTCCGTTCCAATCCGCAGGTTCGGTCGTTAGGTCAAAAGGGAATCGCGATAAAAAGAATGATGAGTGGAATGCTCGGGGTGTGCGCCTGGTTGCTGGGCGCGGGATTGGCCGGCGCCGCTGAAACCGCGGAGCGGGCGGTCGTCCGCGCGCCGCTTCCCGCCATCTGGTGGCTGGCGCCCGTGGGGGCGTTGTTGGCCCTGGCAGCGGCGGCGGTCTTCTATATCTGGATGAAGAAGCAATCCGAAGGCGATGCGACTCAAGCCAAAATTGCCGCGGCGGTCCGTTCGGGTGCGCGCACCTATCTCAAACAGCAATACAAAGTGGTGGCGATCGTTTTCGTCGTGGTCTTTGCCTTGCTCCTCCTGATGGCGATGGTGTTCAAGACGCTATCGCCTTTTGCGCCGTTTGCGTTTCTGACGGGCGGGATTATTTCGGCGTTGACCGGTTTTCTCGGCATGAAAACGGCCACCTACGCCAACAGCCGCACCGCCCATGCCGCCAAGAACTCCCTGAACGCCGGCCTGCGGCTGGCCTTCCGCAGTGGCGCCGTCATGGGCTTGAACGTGGTGGGCTTCGGCCTGCTGGCGATCTCCGGCTGGTTCTACGGCCTCTACACCCAGACGAATCTGAGTATTGTGTCGCTGACGACCGTGTTGCTGGCCTATAGTTTGGGCGCCAGCCTCCAGGCGTTGTTTGCGCGCGTCGGCGGCGGTATTTTCACCAAGGCTGCCGATGTCGGCGCGGACCTGGTCGGCAAAGTCGAGGCGGGCATCCCCGAGGACGACCCGCGCAATCCGGCGACGATTGCCGACAACGTGGGCGACAATGTCGGCGATGTGGCCGGCATGGGCGCGGACCTGTACGAGTCTTTTTGCGGCGCGATCCTGGCGGCTTCCGTGCTGGGGGCTTCGGCCTTTGTGGTCGAGTCCGCCGACAAGGCCTTGAAGGCGGCCGTATTGCCGATGGTCATTGCCGGTCTGGGCGCCGTCTTGAGCATCCTGGGCATCCTGGTCGTGCGCACCAGGGAAAATGTCTCGCAGAAAGCCTTGCTGAAAGCGCTGGGCCGGGGCATCAATCTCAGTTCGGTGCTGATTGTGATTGTTTCGTTTTTTGCGGTCAGGTGGCTCTTGCCCGACCAAATGGGACTGTTTGGGGCGATTATCAGCGGGTTGGCCTCGGGCTTGGTGATCGCGAAGGCGACCGAGTATTACACTTCCGCGGAATACGGGCCGACAAAATTCATCGCCGGCCAGGCAAAAACGGGACCGGGCACCGTGATTATCGGCGGCTTGGCCATCGGCTTCATTTCGACATGGATTCCCGTGCTGGCCGTTTGCCTGGGAATTATGATCGCGTTTGGAGTTGCGGGCGGCTTTACGAATCTGGAATGGGGCCTTTACGGCATCGGTCTCGCGGCCGTCGGGATGCTGTCCACCCTGGGAATTACGCTGGCCACGGATGCCTATGGCCCGATCGCCGACAATGCCGGCGGCAATGCCGAGATGAGCCATCAGCCGCCTTTCGTGCGCGAGCGCACGGACGCCTTGGATGCCCTGGGCAACACGACCGCTGCCACGGGCAAGGGCTTTGCGATCGGCTCGGCGGCCTTGACGGCGCTGGCCCTGCTGGGGGCCTACATGTCGGAAGTCCGCGTGAGTATGGTCCGCCTGATAGGCAACGTGGATACCGCCGCGGCGCACAAGATCATGACCGAACCGCTGGTGGACTTTGTGAAGCAGTTTGACATCTCGTTGCTGAATCCCGCCGTGCTTTCGGGCATGTTCATCGGAGCGATGCTGGTCTGCGTGTTCTGCGCCTTGACCATGCTGGCGGTGGGCCGCACGGCGGCCAAAATGGTCGAGGAAGTGCGGCGTCAATTCCGCGAAATCGTCGGGATCATGGACGGCAAAAACGAGCCGGATTACGCGGCCTGCGTGGCGATCAGCACCCGCGGCGCGCAACAGGCCATGGTGTTGCCGAGTGTGCTGGCGGTAATGGTGCCTGTGGTGATCGGGTTGGTGCTGGGGGTGCCCGGCGTGATGGGCCTGCTGGCCGGCGGATTGAGCACCGGGTTCCTGGTTGCCGTGATGATGGCCAACGCGGGCGGCGCCTGGGACAACGCCAAGAAGTTCATTGAAGGCGGCAATTTGGGCGGCAAAGGCAGTGATGCGCATCGGGCGGCCGTGGTTGGCGACACCGTTGGCGACCCCTTCAAGGACACCTCGGGCCCGTCGTTGAACATTCTCATCAAGCTGATGAGCATCGTGAGCGTGGTCGTGGCCGGTATGGTGGTGAAGTTCTCGCCGCTCATCGCGCACCTGCTGGGCATGAAATAGGCATGCGGGTAACTACTCAGCGAATGACAGCGGGCGGAAAGCTGTCCCTGCCGTGGCAGCAGGAACCGGAAACGTAAGCGGCTCCGTGGACTATGCATTTCTCGACGTGTGGCTCAAACATCGTCCAGCCCCTCAGTCAAGCCGCAGCGAATAGCCTTGGAAGTCGCAATTCGTCAGGCCCGCCTCGCGCGCCCAATTCACCGCCTCGTGGTATTCGTCATAGGTGATTGCCCGGGAGATCTCCGGGTACTTGAACGCTTTGTACATCGGCCGGTATTGCGACATGAGGTTCAGATACGTGTCTTTCGAAAGGTGGGTGGATATCCATTCTATGACTTTTCTGGTTCCGCCGACCCGGTTGGGCATGACGAGGTGGCGAATCATCAGTCCCCTGGACATGATTCCATCCGCGGCCGACTTGGCCACTCCCACCTGGCGATTCATTTCCAGGAGCGCCGCTTTCGCGACCTCGGGATAACTGCGGGCGTCGGAAGAGTATGTTGCCGCCATGGCGCCGTCGGCATACTTGAAATCGGGCAGATAGATGTCGATCACGCCGTCCAGCTTTTCCAGGATTTCAAGGCGTTCCCAGCCGCAGGTGTTGTATACAAGCGGCA
>JAHIMN010000273.1 GCA_018896395.1 Verrucomicrobiota bacterium
CGTGCTCTAAATATTTCCACCGTGGTTGTTGTCGGCGCGGGGCCGGCCGGCCTAATGGCGGCCCTGATCGCCGCAAGGTCGGGGGAGCGGGTGATGGTTTTCGAAAAGCTCCCGGAGCCGGGCGTAAGATTGCTTGTAACCGGAGGCGGTCACTGCAATTTCACGAATACCCTCGCAACAGATGATTTCGTCAGGCGCTTCGGTGCAAAGCGCCGTTTCGTGGCGCCCGCAATCAAAGCCCTGAACGGAAACCGGCTGCGCCTCTTTTTCGAAGAGTTGGGGGTGTCATCCCACAGTCCGGACAGTTTTCATGTTTTCCCCGTGTCTGATTCCGCGCGGTCCATCCGGGATGCCCTTCGGCAGGCTTGCCGAAACGCTCGCGTGGAGTTTCGATTCAACAGCCGCGTGGATAGCCTGCAAATAAGTCGTGGCCATGTGACAGGAATCCTGACGTCACGCGGCATCGAATCAGCCTCGCGCGTCGTGCTTGCCGCGGGCGGAACAAGCTATCCGAGCCTGGGTGGCGGGGAAAGCGGTTTCAGGCTGGCCCGCCTGGCCGGTCATACGATCGTTCCGCTGTGTCCTGCGCTGGTTCCCCTGGTTACCCGTGAGACCTGGCCCGTGACCCTGGCCGGAGTGACGCTCCCGCGTGTCGCAGTCAGCCTGGCGTGCCAGGGCGAAGCGCCCGCGCGAAGCCTGGCGTTCCAAAGTGAAGCTCCCCGCGGGACCGCGACCGGAAGCCTGCTGTTTACCCACAAGGGCATTTCCGGGCCGGCCGTGCTGGACGTCTCCGGCCGTGTTTCGGCGGCTTTAATGACCCGTGCTACCGTAAGCATCATGATTGATCTTGCTCCCGATCGGACGATCGAAGCGTGGCAGGGGCATATTGAAAGGTCGCGCAAGGAGCACGGCGCCAAGACGGTACTGTCCATGCTTGCCGCAAATCTTCCCGCGGCATTGGTGAAAGCAGTGCTTGCTCGCGCGGATGTGCCGGCGGCCGTGAGCGTGGCGCGATTATCGCGCGAGCAAAGCCGCAAGCTGATCATGTTAATTAAGCATTTACCCCTGACGATCACGGGGACCGAGGGCTTTGGTAAGGCTATGGTTACGAAAGGGGGTATCAACTTGCCGGAAGTATGTCCCAAGACACTGGAAAGCAAGCGTGTCCGCGGACTTTTCTTTGCCGGCGAGATCCTGGACATTGACGCTCCATGCGGCGGGTTCAATCTGCAATGGGCCTTTTCCAGCGGGTTCCTCGCCGCGCAGAACCTGAGGGTATAAGACAAATTTGTTGGTGATAACTGGGCAAGGTCCTGTTGGCGGGGGCAGATGCACCACGCATTTCTTTCGAAACGGGGCGGCGATTTTGCCGTATCTATCGGTTTTCGGCGCTCGCGCGGATACATATCCAGCGCTTCGCACCGCGCGCCGTTATCTACGGTAAACTTGCCGACCCTTTTCGAAACCCGCACGAGCGCGCACCGAAATGCGCGTTGCGAATGCCATCGCGCCTGCTAAGCAGGCGCGATATTACACCCGAATGATTGGATTAAATATTTTGCCCGGCACCTGCCTAAGTAATCAATGATATTTTCTTTTCGCCCAGCGCCGAATAATCTGATATTTTCTACCCATTACCTGCCGGGCGAGTGGTGAAATTGGCAGACACGTCCCGCCGGTTAAATTTTTCGCTCCCGTGGCGGAATTGGCAGACGCGCATGGCTTAGGACCATGTCTCTCACGAGGTGAAGGTTCGAGTCCTTTCGGGAGCATTTTCAGTAAACTTAGAGTCACTCATCAAACGCACGCCAGATTACCCATCGGGTCCTGGCACGTCAGCCCCGTGCCTGTCTGCCAACCTTGCAGGTTGGTATACCCCATAGTAATACCGATCGAATTAGGTCAGCGCTCGATTTCCTTCAAGCTCAGGTTGTCCAGCAGAAACCTTACATCCCCTTCCGGCATCCGGAAATACAGATTATAGTTAAGATTGGACTGCACCGTGTTGGGACACTTGAAGCGATAGGTCCGTTTCTGCCAGCCGACCGAGGGTGGAATCCTATCGAAGGCATATTGGGTTTCATATTGGTCGGCCACATCCTCGGTGGCCGACTTGACCATTTCATGCCCCCATAAGGCCCATGTGACGGGCTTGCCTTCCACGATGGAGGCGAAGGATAATTCATACTTGTGCTTGAGCTTTAATCCGAACGTGCCGTTCGGGGAAATAACCCGCGCCCCAACCAGGTGCTCCACCGCCAGACTGTTGTTGATGGGCTGAATCCATGCCAGGTGGTTCCGGGTAAAGCCCGGGTAATTGTTGACATAGCGGAAATACAGAAAATAGTTGCCGTCCACCGGCCGGATCGGCTGGCCGCCGGCCTTCAAGATCAATTCCTTTTCCACGCTGAACAGCAAGGCCGAATTGCAGTAG
>JAHIMN010000274.1 GCA_018896395.1 Verrucomicrobiota bacterium
TGAACCGTTGAACCATGCCACTTATGTATATACTTCCGGCTTATAGGCCAGGCATTGTTTCTCCGCGAAGATCGGCTTGAACCTGGTAAAACGCTGGATGCCTTTCTCCAGCGGGATCTTGACCCATTTCGTGCCGATAAGCGGCTGGGCATAGCGCAGGAAGTCGTCCGTAACATCAATCTTGCTGGGACTCAACCACGCTTTCGGGAAGGTCCGTTCGCTGTTGGCCACCTGTTCCAAGGGCACTTTGTCAAAGCGCACGAAGTATTTCCGGCCCGGCGCGCGCAGGATGGTGGCCATCCAACCGTTGCCGTCGCGGCGGGCGATTTCCACCGCATGACGGCCCACCTGGTAGGCCTCATCCAGATCAACGACGGAGGCAAACGCCGAGGTGGAACGTTGATCCGTGCCGGGGACCTGCCCGCGGGCAAACCCGCGGGTGGGCAGGCCCTTGGCGTTCAAATACGATACGACCACCTGCTGGGCCGTCAAATTACTGGCGCCGAACTCGACGTGCCCGAAGGCGTCTTGCGCCGCGCCAATATCACCCACATCGAACCCTTCGCTGAGCGCCACGATACAGCGGCCACTGCGTTTGAGCTCGTCGTTGACGTTGTCCGCAAGTTGTTCGAGGGTCAGCCCGGACTCGGGCATGTAAATTTGCAGTGGGAATTGACGATGTGGATCGGCCAGGCGCGCCGCCGCCGGAATGAAGCCGATCTTGCGGCCCATCATCTGGATCACCAGCACGGGGTCAGAAGGGCTTGCCCCCGCATTTTCCTCGTTGGCGTTCTGGATCAAGCAGGCCCAGTAACGCGCCACCGACCCATAGCCGGGCGTATGGTCAATGAGCTTGAATGCGGAATCACCGATATCGTTATCAATTGTTTTCGGCACGCCGGTGGCGACCAAGTCGAGGCCCTTGTCACGGGCAATCCGGCTGATCTTGTGCGTGGTGTCCATGGAATCGTTGCCGCCGATATAGAAAAAATAGCCGACGTTATGAGCCTGCATGACCGCAATGATCCGATCGAAGTCCCGGGCTTGCTTGTCCTTGAGCTTGTAGCGGCAGGTCCCGATGGCGCCGGCGGCGGGCGTGGTAGCCAGCAGGGCGATTTCCTTCGCCTCCTGGGCAGATAGGTCAAGCAGTTCTTCCTTCAGCACGCCTTCAATCCCGTGCCACCCGCCATAGACTTTGCCGAACTCCGCAGGTTGTTCCATACAGGCGTCCAGGACGCCTCGCAAGGAATTATTAATCACCGGCGACGGTCCGCCGGACTGAGCCACGATCACGTTCTTGGGCATGGACGGCATCTTTTCATTAAACGGTTGCACGAACAAAACGGCGCTATTATAGAAAATAGACGGGAATGTACAATCCCAAAATGTAACTACTCACCACTGATTACACGGATGGCACGGATAATTCTGATTCAAAAAAATAAATGGTCAGAGGAAATGCGAATAGATTATCTTCCTTATCAGTGTAACCCGCCTGCAACGCTGTAGCACTGCGGGCAGGTCCGTGATATCCGTGGTAAAAATGTCTTTGGATATGCAGCTGGACGTCTAATCCGGAGGCGGACAGGAGGATGGCGGCCGCGGCGGCGGCGGTTTAAAATCCCAAAACGCACGCAGACGACCGCGCAACGCGGGAAAACGGGCATGCATCCAGGCCGCAAACCGGCGAAACAGGCGGACATTGGGCGCGAGCAAGAGCGCGCCCGCGCCTAAAAATGGCCATCCCGGGAACACCGGCAGGATCAACCCGGCCACACCGATAACGATCAAGGTCCAACCGGTGATTTGCCGGATCAAAGCGCGTTTATAATAATTCAAAGACATGGTAAGCGACGTGGCCCGCCCGCCAAAATGCGTAGCTTTTGGCGTGGGCGATACCTGCCCGCAATGCTACGCGCATAGCGTTGCAGGCAGGGAGGGCTCGAACCCTTTCCTCTACCCATCATCACTCAGGCAACGTTTTAAATAAGCACGGCCAAAACCGAGTTTTCAATATGGCGTGGGCGATAGAGGGCTCGAACCTCCGACCCCTACCATGTCAAGGTAGTGCTCTAGCCAACTGAGCTAATCGCCCAAAAAAATAAAGTCATAACCGCTCTAGCCAACCCGCCACAATGCGAGCTTTGCGAAGCTTTGGGTGGGCTGAGCTAATCGCCCAACGGAAATAAACATTGTCGTAAATCACAACGACGCGACTTGTTTTTTCAATAATCGGCTGATCTTGGTGCGTAAAGAACGAGATTTTTGCCTATAGAACTCCCGACGGTCTTTAAACGATTTGCCCTTCAAAATTCTGTAATGTTCATCACGGATTTTCCTGACGAATTCTATTGTCTTAATCGCCATAACTTGTTACCTCCCTGGGCGAATAAATCTGGATGAGGTTATATCCACATCGCAGATTTACCGCATTAAATTGCCTGATTTTACCATAATGAACGATGTGCCTGAAATTCCAACTGACAAGAATATCTACAAGAGAAACCGTCGCGATTGCAATATGCAAGGCATCGTCCACGTAATTCTCGCTGATAATCTTGTCCTCCAAATAACAGTCAGCCAAATCAGAAGCCTCTTGGGTTAAATGGACAAA
>JAHIMN010000275.1 GCA_018896395.1 Verrucomicrobiota bacterium
AATTCTGAATCCTGACTTCTGACTTCTGTATTCTGCTTGCAAAAGCGAACTTTTGCAAGTGACTTTAATGATATCATTTTTGTTCGACGAACAAAGAAAAAAAACAGGCGGGTCAGCCAAATATTTATTTCAGCCCCAACAGGCAGTCAATACTTCCTGACTATGGAGCACCTTTTATTGTCAGTTTTTCCAATTTCGGAACAGGCGGATAAAGTTGATTGTAAAGCGGCCAGTATTTCATCATGATTTCCGCTTTTCTCCGCAATTCCTTGATCAGGCCGAGTCCGAAAGTAAGGGAATCCTCCCTTTTCGCGGACGGTGCGGTTATGAGAATTGGATCGGAGGATGATTCCAGCAGCTTGGCGAGAGCCAGGGCGTTGTCCATTTCCGAACGTGCGCTCAGTCGCAGTTCGTAGGAGCCGCGGTTGAGGGCTCCGGTGTTGTATTGGTCGCGATACCAAACTTCCTCGTCGCAGCGGTTGCGGATGCTGAGCGTGTGCTCATATTCAATCACGTTGCGGCAGGTCAGAAGTATGCTCGAAAGGGCCTTTAGACTTTTCACGAGGGACGTTAAATTGCCGGCGGCAGTCTTGGATCGGATTTTCGCCGCGACCCCTTCGACGATTACCACGGCAGATCTTATTTCCTCGCGGGCGGTATGCATGACCAGTCTGGCGTTATCAACCGCCGCTTCGCCTGTGATCCCGGGATGCCCCAGGGTGTTTGTGAGGCGCAGGGCTTCGGTTTCATTCCTGGCCACACGTCCATGCTGGAATACATTTCTCTCCTTCTCGGTAAGAAGGGACATGTCTGGAATCAACGGCATTGTCACCCAGCGCATCATCAGCGGTCCGACGATCATCAGAGGTGCGCCACGGAGGCAGAAGCGATAACGCTCGATGGCTGATTCAATGCCAATCCAAGCCTGCAGTAATTCTTCGGCATGTTCTTCACCGACCTGTTTTGCCGCAACCCTATGCAGGAGCTCCATCCGTGATACGGGTCCTTTGGACGGGGTTTTTTGAAATTCCCTGTAGATTTCCTTCAACAGTGGAAAGACACTGCCAAAGCTTATGCGCATTCTTTCGCACTTGCTCTTTTCAGCCTTTTCCAGTTCCTTGACGAACTTTTCCGCTTTTGGGATTCCAAGCACCGGGAAAACTCCGTCGGCAAACCATGAGTTTGAAGCTACGGAAACGGCGAAAGGATTCCCGTTGCGGTCCTTTTCATCGATGTATTGCCCTTCTTTCAGGCCGAGATGATAATGCTGGTTGTTGTCGAGATAAAGCCTGGAGTTGCTGACCGTCACGGTCAGTTTGCTTCCGGCCTCGCGTGCCCCATCCTGTAGTGCGCTCATGAATTTGACAAGGCGATCTGTCACCGAGATGTCGCGGCAGGTTTCCGGTCCGTTTTCGCCGGGGTAGGTATGTGCCCAGCAGTAACCACATGATGAGTCGTTGCCGAACATGGTGAAGACATCGAGTTCCGGGAGCTGACGGCAGAGCTTGGCCATGGCGGAACGGTACATGTCCAGCACTTCAGGATTGTCAACGCACGGGCTGAAATAAGGAAGCCTGGCAAGAGGCATGCATTCGACCTGTGCGCCGCGCCATTCGGGATGTTTCTGGAACACAGCTTCCGGCAGCCACATCGGTTCATGGCTGTCGATGACCGCCCGCAGACCGAGCGACTTTAAGATGGAACAGCGTTCCTTCATGATGGCTATGTTCCGTCGGGATTCCTCTTCAGGAAGAAATGATTTCAACTGTGGCGGCAGGACAAGTTTAAAGAGTCCCACGGAGCGGCGCGACCATACCGGCCACTCGTCCCATTGTGGGAACGGATCCCGTTTATCCGGATGCTGCCAGGTGCTCGGCGGGATCTGGCTTATTGCAATATGAGTGGCCCCCATTGCGGCCGCCTGTCTGGCGAATTCACGGAAAGCGGCGGCATTCTTGCAGATTTCAGGATTTTCCATCGAATCCCAGACGATCATCTTCTTTTTAGTATTCATTAGCTCCTTTTAATTAACATTTCACCGTCCCGCGATTTCCTCCGCCGTCAGCGCCCGCTTGTACACCGTCACCGACCGCACTTGCCCTTTCATGCAGCCAGTGGGGCCTTCGGGAAGCAGTCCGTAGTCGGCCGAGCCGGCACCGAAGAAAGACAGGTGACGATGCCAAGTGCTCGAGAGATGGCTCATCGGATTGCCGGGAAAGGTGTTCGCCGACATCTCATCCGCCAGCTTGCCGTTGATGTACAGCGCGATCTTATCCTTTGTCACCACGATCGCCAGCTTCTGCCAGACGTTGGCGTCGAGAATGGGCTTGCTCTTGACATTCTTGCCTGCCGCCTGGTAACAAATCTGAAACTTGGGCGCGCTGCCTTCGATGATGTAGTTGAAGCCGAACCCCCACTGGATCAGATAACCGCCGGCCTCCGGCTTGAGGTCGAAGACCATGGTGGTGTCCGGGCCCAGTGTCAGGTTGTGGGACGATAACGGCCAGATGTATCCGGTCTTGCCATCCAGCGTCAGCACGCGCTTGCCGTCGACATCTGCCCAGGAGATATCCCCGTGGAACTTGCCGTGCGAGCCGTAGCCGGAGGCGTCGATCACGCTGCGGGCTGTGCCCTGGCCGTTCCAGTTCAGCACGATGTCCGCGTTGGCGGGCTTGAGCGGGTAGTCGCGCGAGGGTGAAACCTCCGCCTTGTCGTCCAGCCACTCGACCTTGAAGTCGTCGAACCATACCGTGCCCGGGCCGCCGTTGCGCCAGTAGAGATCCACGCCCCAGCTCTCGCCGGGAAACGAGGTCACGTAGGAAAACGGCGTCCAGTCGTGCGTGCCGGTAATGCCCGTGGTGTAGAACTCGAACTTGCCGTCGGTCACGTGGCTGAAGCCGATCGTCGGTCCGTCACCCTGAACGTCCTGCGTCTTCACCCAGCCGCTCACACGGACCTTCTTCGCATAGCCGCCCGAGAAATAGGAGCCGCCGGTCAGGGTCCACGCCTCGGTGGGACCATCCAGACGCAGCGAGGAGCGGTCGCCGTGGCCCACCTTGTCGTCAATCACTCCGGACCAGATGCGATACTCGGTATGCGGGCTGGCCAGCAGGACGATCCTGTCGAAAGTTTCGACCAGGCCGGTCGTTCCCGCGGCGAACACGGGGATTCTGAGCGTCAGGTCCCGCGGTTTGTAGAAGTCCGCTTTCGCGAGCATCGCCTGCGCTTCGGCGGCGTTCATTCCCGTGTAGACGACACGGGAGACATAGTCGCCCGGCGGCACCTTGGCGTTCACCTTCTTCGGCGTAAACATGGTGTGGATGTCATAGGCCCACCCGCAGTGCCCGATGCTGCTGGTTCTCTCAAAGTTGGCGGCCAACTCGGGGATGCGCACGATCGGGCTCAACACGGGGTCGCCCACCACCACCATGCCGAACCCGCCGGCCTTCACCGGCCCGCCGTTCAACCCCGCGGTGCCATCATAGTGACTGTTGTGGTTCATGGGCACTTTATAGAACTTGTCGTCCGGCGCCTCGAAAACGCTCCACTGGTAGGTGGGCTTGGCAGCGTTCGGGTCGCGGGTGATCGACGAGCCGACACCGCCCAGAAACACCGAGTCCCCGTGATCCCAACTCGGCGACACCTTCCCGGCCTCCTCGGCGTTGGGGATGTGCGTGGTACAGGTATGGTCATAAGTGTAGAGGTCCTTGGCCGCGTCGTAGCTCACCACCAGGCGGGCATCCTGCGTGATGGCCGACTTGGTCTTGGGATCGTCGGCCTTGGTCTCGATGATCAACTGCGCGCCGTCCTTGACCACTTTGTAGTCGTTGGTCCTGGTCGGGTAAAAGCGCGACCAGTCGGTAATGTAGTTGAAAGCGTAGAGGATGGGCCGGTAACCAGGCCGGAACTTCATCAGGTCCAGAAGGTTTCTCGGCGTCAACACGAAGACAGGCTCGTTGCCGTCGAAAAAGAAGCGCAGACCGTGCCACTGCTGCTCGCGGAACCGCGGGACATGGACAGGCGGTTTCGCGCTTGCCGCCGCGGGCAGCGGCTCCACCTTCACCGCGGTGAAATACGCTTCGCCTTCCTTGCTGGCCAGCCCCACCCTCCCCGCGCCGATCGGCTCCGCGGTGTCCCACCAGGAGATCAGCTCCTTACCGTCCACCGTCACGCGGATATGCGACCCCTGACACTCAACCGCCAGCGCATAGGACTTCCCCACTTCAAATGGATAGGGTACGACCTGCACCACTCCGCCGGATGAGCGCCACAGGATGATCTCTTTCCACAGCGATGATACGGCAATTCGGTAGAACTTCTGCGGCCCCTGATAACGCACCACTATGCCTGCTTCGTAGCCGCCCAGGTTCGCCAGGTTACCGAAGACAGCGAAGCAGCCCAACTCCATGCCGTCCTGCCGATCAGCCGGCCTCTTCAGCGACACCGTAGCGCTGACGCGGTAGTCCTGCCAGCTCTCCCGACCGGCCAGCGCGTAACTCCAGTTGCCGTTAGTTGCCCCGCCATAGCCCGCGTCCGTGACGGTCCATCCGGCCTGCCGTGCGGAGAACACGCGCCCGATCTCTTTGGCGGTCGGCGCGACGATGGTCGTGCAGCACCCCCCGCCCGCCAATGAGAACGCGGCAACGGCCACCATGGGCATCAGATGTGTGCGGATGTTCATGTTGCCCCCTGTCGTGAAGCCTGAGTTAATTGCAAAACTCTTTCGTTTGACTGTTGAAAATATATTAAACTTTTATATTTGAGTCAATTTTTATAGTAATTGCTCAGGTGGCATATCCAAAGACATTTTTCCGGCCCGGCGGATCCGCACAGGCGTAACCACGGATATCACGGCCTGCCCGCCTATGCCCGAGCGCCGGCCAGGGAGCTCGGCCAGGGATGACACTGATATCAGTCCAACTACTTGCCTTGCGCTCGCCTGGGCGAAGCGCTCCGGCGGAGCCTGGTAGCCTTGGCAAAGAAGGGTCAGACCGTTTAATTATCTACATCTCTCTCTGTTATCCGTGCCATCCGTGCCGCGTCGCCTGGCAAGCGGTCACTTGCCGCTATGCGGCGACGTGATAATCAGTGCTGAGTAGTTACTGAAAAAACGGTAAAAAACGTTGACATGCTGAACGGGGTGGGCATCATATGTTTGAGTTAGCCTACTGCGTCCGTCAGCTGACGGACTACGAAGGCCAAGTGAAATTGACGGAAATGGATTATGGCATGGTTCAAGGTTAACGGTTCCGGGGTTCATGGTTAAGCAGATTGAAGCGGCCACGTCGCCCGGCAAGTGGTCCCTTGGCAGCCGACGGGAAAATCAGCAACCTCCATAACTGTAAACCTGCCCGCAGTGCTACAGCGTTGCAGGCGGGCCGCTGAACTGTGAACCATGCCTGGATTACCAGGATGTATCCTTGGCCAAAACAGGATCACTAAAAGGAGGTCGCAAATGCGGATTCAAATGATGAGAGCGAACACATTCCGGTCGAAAGCGTGGTCGCGGATAAGGCGCATGCTGGTGTGCGCGTTTCTGGGTGCCGTGGTGCTGGCCGGGGTCAACGCACCGGGGCTTGCCCAGGAACAAGCGGCCGCGACAACGGGTAAAAAACCCGCGATCCTGATCATTGATGCAACCCGCGGCCACCGTGAATACTGGAACCCGCTGACCTTGCAGGAGATGCTGAATGCCGGATATGAAGTGGGCCAATGCCCGAGCAAAAAGACGCCGACGGACGAGGAACTGAAGCAGTACAACATCGCCCTGGTGTGCAGTATCCATGCCGATTTCGCCACGGATCTGCAACCCAAGCTGGAGAAGTTCATGAAGCAAGGGGGCGGGGTGCTGGTCACCACATCAGGC
>JAHIMN010000276.1 GCA_018896395.1 Verrucomicrobiota bacterium
CACAGCATGACTACCGAAAGCTTAAAACACTGATTGCGGAGCTTTCCGCAATCAACATCAAACTGTTGAAACACAAAGTGCAAAGGAGCAAATCACGCCAACGCTAACCGCAACGGCAGCGGCAAGTCAACCGGCCGTAATCTGTCCACAGAAGGAAGCCTGCCCGTATGCTCGGGTTTGCGCGGAGGTTCAGGCTGAAAACGAACGGCTCAAAGTGGAGAACCGGGATCTGCGGCGTGTTTTCGATCTGGCCACCGACGCCTTCAAGCAGAAGGAAGCCGAAATACAGGCTCTGAAACTGGAGGCGGAAGTTCTGCGCCGCAAGCTCCACGATCTGCTACAGCGGCCGTTTGCAGGGAATACGGACAGCGAAGAGGAAGAAGACAAAAGTTCAGATCAGGCAGATCAGAAGCACGAAGAACGGGAGTGGAAAAAGAGAGGCGCGCCGGCGGGACACCGTGGAGCTACCCGTAAGAAACCGGATCAGAAGCCGGATCGCACCGTTTTTGTCCGGCCCGAGCAATGCCCGCAGTGCCGTTCGCACAACATCAGCCCCTGTCAGGATGTGGAAGAACACACCCAGGAGGACATCGTCATCGTGCGACCCGTGACCACCCGCTTTCTGAAACAGCGCGGATATTGCCGGGACTGTGGAGTAGAGTTTTTCCCCAGAGGCAAAGGGGAACGGCCCAAGGGCTACATCGGGCCTGTTGCCGTGGCGGTGGCCGGTTACCTGCGCTATGTGGTTAAGATGCCCTTTGAGGCCGTGCGGAAAATACTCAGCGGATTATGGGGCTTGCCGATCACCCCCGCCGCGTTGGTCGGCTTTGAAAAAAAGCTGGCCGTGGCCGGCAGCCCCTTGTACGAACAAATCGCCGATATGGTCCGATTCAGCACGGGTATCAACGTTGACGAAACCAGCTGGCCGAGAGGCCCCGTCATGGAATGGCTCTGGACATTCACCAACCCGGATTGCACATTTTTCAAGATCGATCCGAGTCGCGCCGGCGCGGTGGTCAAATCCGTGTTGGGAAACAGTTACGCAGGCGTACTCGGCTCTGATTGCTTCAGCGCCTATAACCCTATAGCTGCCCTGGCCAAACAGAAGTGCCTGACCCATTATGAACGGGCGGCTAAAAACCTCGAAAAGTTCCATCCACAAGATCAGCCCGCCAATCTTTTTGCCCTCTGCTTGAAAGACATCTTCAAAAGAGCCAGGCAGACCAAACGCGACTGGTTGGCCGGCATTATAGGCGATGAGCAGGCAAATCAAATGGGGAAGGACTTCGAGGAAGAACTCGATCAGATGGTTGAACTGCCCATCGAGAACCACGACGCGGAAAATCTCCGCAAAAGACTCGTGACTCACAGGGACGCAAATTTCACCTTCCTGCGATACAATGAGGTTGAGCCGGACAACAACCGTGCCGAAAGAGCTTTACGTCCCTCCGTTGTCATGCGAAAAATCACCTACGGAAATAACTCGGAAACCGGCGCTCGTAACCACGAGATATTGATGAGCCTGGTCGAGACCGCCAAACTCCACGATGCAGACCCGCTCGATCTGATGATGAGCCTTGCCGCCGGCAGGGATTCCGCCGAGATCAAGCCGGCGCTTTTCGGCTGGGATACCAGCTGATAAACAATCCTTTGCGCCAGTAGAATGACCTCGCCGCGGCCACATGCCCACCGACTTGTCTCTTCGGATGGCTAAAGGGTTACCACCCATCAAACGCCTCTTTGAAATGTGACCGTACGTTTTACGTGAAACCTAATATACAGAGATCCCGTCAAACACACAAGAGTTTTTTTGGTAATACCTCAGTTCTATCCGAACGTCACGGGGATGTCCGCCACCCGCAGATCGGAGAAACGCGCGGACCCGTTCTCCACAAAGAGCCCGAACCGGCCGGATGTAACATGGTCCGTGGCGGTCACGGGGGAGGTGTTCAGGACGAAGCGGGGGCGGTTGTTGACGTACACCTCGACATAGCTGTCGCGAACCCAGACCTCAATCGCGCAGCGGTCCGGGAGAGCACCATACACCACGTCCAAGGGATCGACACGCAAGGAGGTGCGGCACTGCAGGATCGGGCGGCAAAGCTCGATCCGGGACCGTTCCCGATCGAGTGACACGGCCCAGCCTTTCTCCGATCGGGTGTCGCCCTCGTGGATGCGGAAGATGACCCCGGCGCGGGCCGCGCCGGAGAGATTGACCGTACAGCGCACCGCGAAGTCACCCAGGGGCTGGTCGAACAGCCAGGCGCTCATGGCCACCCCGGCGTTGCCGGTGAGGGCACTCCCACCTGACTGCCATTCGCCGATGGGCCATTTCTTCAACGCCTTCACGACTTGGCCCGGGGATCCCGGGCCGAGTTGTTGCGTTCCGAGCAGCCCGTCCAGTCCCGGCCAGCGTTCGAGAAAGAGCGTGCCGTCGGGATTCTGTCCGACTACCTTGGGGGCGGCGAACGCGGTGCGGTACCCGCAGATGTGGTGATAGAGCAAGGGGCCGTCGTCGGTTTCGATAATCTTGCCGACGTAGCAGTCGACCCGTCCTTCCCCGGAGCCGATCAGCAGATGGTCGTCGGGCACGCGATAGGGGCCGTATTTGGCGTCGCTCACCAGGTAGAATGTGCCGGTGGCGCACTGTCGGGACGGCAGATGGATACGGCGGTAGATGCCGGAGGTGGAGTACAGCAGGTAGTGGAACCCGTTCAAAGCAAAGTACTGGGGAACTTCCATGTCCAGATGCCGGGCCGGTGAGGCAATCGGCGAATGGTACTCCCAGTTCACCAGGTCGCGGGAACTCACCCGGGCAATGCAACCGTTGACCGTCTTCGGCACGCGCATGTCCCCGGCGCAGACAAAGGCTTCGTAACCGCCGTCCGCCGCGGGAATGACGTACGCGTCGCGCCATGGCACGGTCCGCTGGGCGGTGTCCTCCGGGGCCGCCTCGTAGTACGGTCCGCGGGCGCACAGCACCGGGTTGGCCGGGTGCTTCCGCCAGGAGTCCAGATCGCGGGACAGCAGCAAACCGATCTTCTCGCGATCTTCATGGCAGGAGCCGTAGGTCATGCCATACCCATCCGGGGTGCGGAAAACCGACCCGGTCAGGATGACGTTGGCGTCCCAGGCACGCGTGTTCTGCGTGTCCTGAAGCAGGATCTCGGACCGTTCCTCCCATCGCCGCCAATCTGTGGTTACGGCGTGGCAGACCCGGTCCCAAGCCGGCTTGCCATAAGGCTGGGTCAGTGTGAACAGGTGATAGACGTCTCCGTCGCGGAACATCCAAGTGTCCCACATCCGCAGACTGGATTTCGGACGATAAATCATGGTATGGCATCTCCTTCCATACGAGACTATTGCTTCAGCACTTTCTTGAATTCGCGGGTGAGAAGTGGGACGAGCTTAAACAGGTCGCCGACCAGACCGTAGGTCGCCATCCGGAAGATGGGCGCCTCGGGATCCTTGTTGATCGCCACGATGATGTCGGCGGACGACATGCCCGCCAGGTGCTGAATCTGTCCGCTGATGCCGCAGGCAATATAGATTTTGGGACAGACGGTTTTGCCGGTCTGACCGACCTGGTGTGAATATGGAATCCAGCCCGCGTCCACGGCGGCGCGCGAGGATCCGACCCCGGCCCCCAGCACTTCGGCCAGCTCGCGAACGATCGCAAAATTCTCCGGCGCCTGCAGACCGCGACCGCCGGACACGATAATGTTGGCCTCCGCGATGTTGGTCGTGGTTTCCGTTTCCGGCACAAACCTTACGCGCTGGGCGCGGGATTTCAAGATCTCTGCCGTCACCTTCTCGATGAGTGTCTCGCCCTGACGCTTGGCGTCAACCACGGCCTCTTTCATGACCTTATGACGCACGGTAGCCATCTGGGGCCGGTGCCTGGGCGTAATAATGGTGGCCATGATATTGCCGCCAAAGGCCGGACGGGTCTGCAACAGGTTCTTCGTTTCCGGATCAATGGCCAAGCCGGTGCAGTCGGCGGTAAGTCCCGCCTTCACGGTCACAGCCACACGGGATACCAGACTGCGCCCGATCGTTGTAGCCCCGCAGAGCATAATGGCGGGCTTGTGCCGCCGGACGAGATCAATAAGCACGGCGGCATAGGGCTCATCCTGAAAATAGGCCAATTCCGGTGCATCCACCAGATACACCCGGTCGGCCCCGCGCTGAATGAGCTCCGCCGTTCGATCCGTCATCTGGTGGCCCAGCAGGACAGCGCACAGCTGCATGCCAAGCTGATCGGCCAGCTTGCGCCCTTCCCCCAGAAGCTCATAGGTGATGCTTTGAATATGGCCGTCTTTCTGCTCGGCAAAAATCCAGACATCGCGGTAAGCGCTCAAGTCCACAGCCACCGTCGCCGGTTGACGTATCTCGATGGCCTCGAACTTGCAGATCTCGACACAGGCCCCGCAGAGCGTGCACTTGGCAAGCTCGATGACGGCCAGCTTGTCCTGCATGGTAATGGCGCCGAACGGACAGGACTTGATGCAGAGGCGGCAACCGACGCACTTATCTTTGATAACCACAATGGGTTCATTTTCCATTAATACTCTCCCGGATATACTTAAGAGCTGATTTCAAAAGCAACCGCAAAGAAACATAAACAAAGATTTGCCCGCGAAACACGCGAAAGGAACGCAAAATATAATTGTTGGGATAATTTCATTCGCCTTAAACTCGTTTGCTGATTTATTATGTAAAATAAAAATCAGATCCTGTTCGCGTTCCTTTTGCGTGGTTAGCGGGCAAGTTTTTTCTGTGCGCTTACGAGGCCGCGGCAATCACGGCATCCTTCAGTTTTTCGACCACCTGCAGCACGATTTCCTCAGGCTCGCCCTTGAAGATCTGCCCGCCCAGCCGGGCTGGCGGCGTGAAAATTTTGACGACCTTGGTGGGCGACCCGTCCAGGCCGAGGTTCGCTTTTTCACCCTGGATATCGGCCGCTTTCCAATGCACGATTTGCGCCTTCCTGGCGGCCAACTTGCCCTTGAGCGAGGGCAAGCGCGGTTCGTTGATTTCCTTGACAACCGTCAGCACGCAGGGCACCGGAGAACGGATCACTTCGGTACCCTCTTCCAAGAGCCGTTCGCCGATCACGTGCGTGGCGCTGATTTCCTCGATCTTGCGCACATAGGTGATTTGCGGCAGGTCCAGGTGGGCGGCTATGCCGGGGCCCACCTGGGCGGTATCGCCGTCGGAGGCCTGTTTACCGCACAGGATCACGCCGTAATCGCCGATTTTTTTTAAGGCCAGGGAAAGCGTGTAGCTGGTGGCCCAGGTGTCACTGCCGGCGAACGCCCGATCGGAAACCAGGATGCCGGCGTCCACGCCCATGGCCATGGCCTCGCGCAAGGCGTTCTCGGCCTGGGGCGGGCCCATGGTAATGGCCGTAACCTTGCCGCCCAGTTTTTCCTTCAGGCGCAGACTCTCTTCGATGGCGTACATGTCGAAGGGATTGATGATCGAAACGACGCCCTCCCGGATCAGCGTATTGGTCTTAGGGTCAATCTTGACGTCCGCCGTATCCGGCACCTGCTTGATACAAACCACGATATGCATAGGAGCTCACTAAATGAATGGTTAATGGTCAATGGTTGATGGTTTCCGCCAGAGGCGGATCCGCCTTCGGCGGAAATGAAAAATGGTTGCATCCAAATTCAAAACATGGAATCGCGATATTAGCCGTCACCGCTCCTCGCCTTCGCGACTCGCCTTGGCGTAGCGCTCCGGCTAAGCCAGGAGCCCACGCTTCGGGGGAGCCTAGGAAGACCGGATGCAAACCAATTTATTTACTGCGCCTGACCCTACTGGCTTGGCCCATGCTTGTCAAGCGTCAGACAATTGACATCGAACCGGAACATCCTGCAATATATCCCGTTATGCACAACACCCGTCGCCATACGCCGCTGATCCCAATCACCGGGCTGGTGATTCTGCTAATTGCCGGTGGGCCGTTCCCCGGCATCGCCATTCAGCGCGAAAGCGGCGGAGACTAATTTACTTGTCAGATTCATCGTAATCCGGTAAATTATCATTTTTTTGCGGAAGCACAAAAGTAACCATTATCGCTACCAATAAAGGACACAAGATTGCCCGCCAGCGGCGGGGCGGGATTCCAATAGATTGAACACAAAGCTATAGCCGGTATAAACCGGCTCTACCTGTATTATGCATAATGTAGAGCCGACTTTACGTCGGCTACTTTCAAAAGAGGAGAGATCTGATGCTGGCAGTCAAGCGGCTCGAAAAAACATTCGGACTGATCCGCGCGGTCCGTGATGTGTCTTTCCAGGTTGCCCAGGGCGAAGTCCTCGGCTTTCTGGGCCCCAACGGCGCGGGCAAAACCACCACGATGCGCATGATCACCGGCTTTCTGCCGCCTACGGCGGGCACGGCCATCATCATGGGACACGATATTATCCATGAACCGATTTCCGCCAAGAAACTGATCGGTTACCTGCCGGAGAATGCGCCGGTTTATGCCGACATGACCGTCTGGAATTACCTGGGATTCATCGCCGAAATCCGGGGATTTATTGGCCGCGTGCGCGTAGAGCGCGTCCAGCAAACCATTGAAACCTGCCGGCTTGATACCGTCAAGCACCAGGCAATCGGAACGCTCTCCAAGGGGTATAAACAGCGCGTGTGCTTCGCCCAGACGCTCCTGCACGATCCGCCGGTGCTCATCATGGACGAGCCCACCGACGGGCTGGATCCGAATCAGAAACATATTGTCCGCACCATGATTCGCAACATGGCCGCGCGCAAGGCCATTGTGATTTCCACCCACATCCTCGAGGAAGTGGAGGCCATCTGCACACGCGTCATTATTATCCGCGACGGCTCGATCGTCGCCAACGCCTCGCCGACCGAACTGAAGGCCAAAAGCCGCGCACACGGCGCGGTGGAGCTGACGGTCAAGTCGGCGCCCGGCGACCTGGTGGCCAAGCTGGAGCGCCTGACCTCCGCCGCCCGCGTGGAAGTTTACCCGCCTCAGGCGGCGCCGAAGGCGACCGGGGTCCAGATGCCCCGCGTGGTGGTCTACCCCCGTCCGTCAGCCGCTGGAGCGGCCATCGCCGCTGGACCGGCGCAACTGGCCACGGACATCCTGGCACTGGTCAAGGCCAACCCGGGGTGGGACTTAGCCGCGATGAAAACCCTGGAAGGACGGCTGGACGACGTCTTTCGCGAACTGACGGAATCGAAGAATTAAGAGTAAGGGAGTGGTGGTGTTCGGGTGTATGGACGCAAATAATTTTCGCCGGACACCCATACTCCCATACGTGTTTTGAGCAACTGATAGCAAGGAGATAAATTTATGGATTCTATACGCAATACCAAGGCCATTATCAAACGCGAGCTGGCGTCCTACTTTGAGTCGCCGGTGGCCTACGTGTTTATGGTTGTATTTCTAATGCTGATCGGGTTTCTGACGTTTTTCGTGTCCCGTTTTTATGAAAGCGGCCAGGCCGACTTGCGCGGTTTTTTCTTCTGGCACCCGTGGATGTTTCTCATTCTCGTGCCGGCCGCAGCCATGCGGCTCTGGGCCGAAGAGCGCCGCGCCGGGACCATTGAAATCCTGCTGACCCTGCCCGTGACGGTCACGCAGGTGATCCTCGGCAAATTTCTGGCGGCTTGGATCTTTATCGGTCTCATCGTGGCATTGACCTTCCCCATCGTGCTGACCACGGTCTATCTGGGCGCTCCGGACCGCGGCGCCATCATTGGCGGCTACATCGGGAGCCTTCTACTGGCTGGCGCCTATCTCGCGGTCGGCATGTTGACCTCGGCCTTGACGCGCAACCAGGTCATCAGCTTCGTGCTCTCGCTGGTCATCTGCCTGTTTCTCCTGCTGGCCGGCTGGCCGCCCGTAACGGACCTCATGGTGCGCTGGGCGCCGGAATGGCTGGTGCGCGGCGTGGCGGCCTTCAGTTTCATGCCGCATTACGAGGCGTTCCAGAAAGGCGTGCTGGACCTGCGCGATTTCGCGTATTACTTCAGCGTGATGATCTTCATGCTGTTCGGCACCCACCTGGTGCTGGAAAACCGGAAGGCGGCGTGATCTAATTGCGGATTGCGGATTGCTGATTTTCAATCAGAAATCAAAAATCCGAAATAGTTTACCATTGACCATTTTAAATACTGCGCAAAATAAAGGAATAACAATATGGCAACACGGCAATTTTGGAAATTCACCGGCAGTCTGGTCGGTTTGCTGGCCCTGCTGGCCATCCTGATCGCAGTCAATATTATTCTCAGTCGGGTCAGGGTGCGGGCGGACCTGACGGAAGAAAAAATCTATACCCTCGCGGAAGGCACGCGCGCCGTTTTAAAGTCCCTGGACGGACCTGTGACGCTGAAATTTTTCTTTTCCGGTGGCACCGCGGAAATCCCCATGCCGCTCAAGAATTTTGCCCGGCAGGTGGAGGATTTGCTTGAGGAATATGAATTGGCCTCCGGCGGCAAATTGATGGTTGAAACCTACAATCCCAAACCGGACTCAGACGCCGAGGAATGGGCGCAACGCTACGGACTCGCCGGCGAACAGCTGGGGATCATGGACTCCACCCTTTACCTGGGCCTCGTCGCCGTGAAAGGCGACACCCTTTCGGTCCTTCCTTTCCTCGACCCGCGCAACGAGAGAATGCTGGAATACAACATCACCCGCATGATCGCCCGCGTGGCAAACCCGAAAAAACCGGTGATCGGTATCCTGAGCAGTCTGCCGGTCATGGGTGTGCGCTCGTTCCCTTATGCCATGCCGGGCCAACCGCGCCCCAAGAACCAGCCGCCCTGGGTGGCGTTCCAAGACCTGAATAAGGACTACGAGGTGCGCCAACTGCCCGCCGAAACGGATGCCATTGATCCCGCCATTGATGTCTTGATCGTCGTCCATCCCAAGGCGATTTCCGAAAAGACGCAGTATGCTATTGACCAGTTCGTCCTGCGCGGCGGCCGTCTGCTGGCGTTCATTGACCCCCTGTGCCTCGCGGATGCCATGAACCAGGAGGCGGCCATGGGCATGGCGCTCCCGATGTCCGATCTCGGCCGCTTGACCGCTGCCTGGGGCATCACCTATGAGCCCGACAAGGTCGTCGCCGACCTCTCGGCAAGCACGCGTGTGCAACGCAGCGATAATTCGGTCGAGGAAAATCCCGTGTTTCTCAGCCTGCGTAATTCAAATATTGACGGTCATGACATGATCACGTCCTCGCTGGAATTGCTGGGCCTGCCTGTCGCCGGCGCGTTTTCCGGAACCGGCGTGGAAGGCTTGAGCGTCGGCTCCCTGCTGGTGTCCTCGGACCAGTCTGCGCTCATCAGCGCAATGGCCGTCCAGATGGGCGTGGAAGTCATTCGCCGCGAGTTTAAGAGCGGAGGGAAGCGCCTGAACATGGCCATCCGCCTGCAAGGCAAGTTTAAAACTGCTTTTCCGCAAGGCAAGCCCAAGACGGCGCCGGACGGTGAGAAAAAGGAACCGGCGAAGCCGGAAGACACTACACCGGCCCTGAAGGAAAGCGCCAAAGCAAGCACGGTGATCCTGGTTGCGGATGTCGACATGCTCTACGACGCTTTTGCCGTGCAGGAAATACCAATTTTCGGTCAGCGCGTGTTCCAACCGCTAAACGATAACATCAACTTCTTCGTCAACGCGGTGGAACAGCTTTCCGGTAGTGCGGATTTGGGCCAGATCCGCGCACGCGGCCGGTTCGACCGTCCGTTTGACCGCGTCCAAGAGCTCCAGAGCGAAGCGCAACAACGCTGGATGATGCAGGAACGCACGCTCCAGGAACAGCTGGCCGCCACTAAGGAACGACTGGAAAGCCTGCAGTCCAAGAAGGACAAGAGCCAGCGCTACATTCTCAGCGCCGAGCAGGAACAGGAGATCGCCAAGTTCAAACAGGAACAGATCAAGACCCAGCATGAACTCAGGCAGGTGCGCAAGAACCTGCGGGAAGGTATCGAAGAGCTTGGTGTGAAGGTCAAGGTCATCAATATCCTGGCCGTGCCCGTGCTGGTTTGCCTGGCGGGACTGGTTTTCGGCTGGTACCGGCGGCAAAGCGTGAAGCATTGAGCGTGAAGCGCCAGATTTATCCCGCGTTGCGCGGGACGACGGACACCTGACGCCAGATGACGGACACCAGACCGGAAGACGGATAGTAAAACGCGGAGCAATCATAAACCGTTGCGTGCCGCGTGAGCGATATATCGGGCGTAGCGTGGCGCGAAGCCCGATGTCACCGTGTGTTGAATTCGGTTTCCGCCGAAGGCGGATTCGAAAAAGCAAGGCAAGCTTGGACTGGATGCGGGCGCGCCGCGCGCAGCGCTATACTC
>JAHIMN010000277.1 GCA_018896395.1 Verrucomicrobiota bacterium
ACACGTGGCCCTGGACCTGGTGGCGGGGCCCAGCGAAATAGCCATCCTGGCCGACGACAGCGCCCAACCCGAAGCCGTGGCCGCCGATTTGCTGTCGCAGGCGGAACATGGGACCGGGTTTGAAAAGGCCTTGCTGGTCACCGTCTCATCGCATTTAGCGGAGGCCGTCGTCAAGGAACTGCGCCGGCAGGTGGAAACTTTAAGCCGCCGAACGGCCATCCTCCGGGTGTTGACCGAAGGCACCCTGATTGCCGTGGTCAATCACCTGGATGCCGGCATCGAACTCTGTAATCGGTTCGCGCCGGAGCACTTGGAAATCATGGTGCGCGAACCGCGTAGCTGGCTGAAAAAAGTGCGCCACGCCGGCGCCGTATTTGTCGGCGCCTGGACGCCCGAATGCGCCGGCGACTTCGTGGCCGGCCCCAGCCACGTCCTGCCCACGGGCGGGACCGCGCGCATGTTTTCGGGGCTGACTGCGGATGATTTCCGCAAGCGTTCCAGCGTAGTAGCGTTCACGCGCTCCGACCTGCAGAACGCCCTGCCCGTGATCGAAGCCTTCGGACGGGTCGAGGGCCTGGATGCGCACGCCCGGTCGGCGCGCATTCGATTCGAAAAGGCGTAGTATTCGGGTTCACAGTTCAAAGGTTCACAGTTCACGGTTGAAGATCAATGCAAGCAGACCGGTTCAAAGATATTAAGCGCCCAACCGTGAACTATGAACCTGATAACCATTTTATTTAACCATGAGCGCATACATCAAAAAATCCGTGCGGGCCATGCAGGGATATACGCCGGGCGAACAGCCGACGAACCCGCAGGTCATAAAGCTCAACACCAACGAGAGCCCCTACCCGCCCTCGCCGGCCGTCCGGGAGGCATTGCAGAGCCTGAAGGTTGAGACGCTGCGGTTGTACCCGGACCCGGTCAGCCTGGTTTTGCGCCGGAAAATCGCCGACTTGCATGGTGGCACGCCGGACAACGTGTTTGTGGGCAACGGGTCCGACGAAACGTTGGCCTTGTGCTCGCGGGCTTTTGTGGAGGATGATGGCGCCATCGGCTATTTCGAGCCGTCCTACTCCCTTTACCCGGTGCTGGCGCAGATCCGTGCCGTGACCGCCCGACCGGTAGCCTTGGGACCGGACTTTGAGTGGGCCATGCCGGTGGATTATCAGGCCAGCCTGTTTTTCATGACCACCCCGAACGCGCCAACCGGCATCCAGTATCCGAAGACCGAGATCCGCGCGTTTTGCGCGCGCTTTCCCGGCATCGTCGTGCTCGACGAGGCCTATGTTGATTTTTCCCGCGAGCACTGCATGGACCTGGCACTGGAATGCGACAACGTGCTGGTTCTGCGCACGCTCTCCAAGTCCTATGCCCTGGCCGGCCTGCGCCTGGGTTACGTTGTGGGGGCCGCGCCGCTCATTGAGGCCTTGTTCAAAATCAAAGATTCCTACAACGTGGGCCGGATTACACAGGCCGCGGCACTGGCGGCGCTATCCGATCAGGCGCACATGCAAACTCTGGTGGAACGCACCAAGGCCACACGCCGTCGAACTATCACCGAGTTGGAACGCATGGGCTTCCGCGTGTTCCCTTCGGAAACCAATTTTTTGTGGGTCAAGCCGCCGCAAATATCAGCCGCGGATCTTTATCGGCGCCTGCGGGAGCAGAACATCCTGGTACGCTATTTCCCCGGAGGCCGCACGCAGGATTACCTGCGCATTACTATCGGCACCGACGAACAGATGCAGGCGCTGGTGAATGCCATGCGTGGCGCTTGACAAGCCGCGCGGGTGATGGTTAAGACCGGTTAACCTGAAATTCTGCCGTTCACCACACAGGCCGCGTTTCATCGGTTTGGCTTTAACGCCGTTATCAGAAGCATCGGCCCCACGAACGTGAGCATGACTCGCTCCGATTAGCCGCCGCGAGCGGCGGCGGTATCGGAGTCGTGGTCCATGCATTGGTTCGATGAATGCTGTTCCTTGCCCGACTTTTCGTGGCCTACCATAGGTTTACATCCCGGTTGCCAAATCCGATCGGCTGTGAGATTCAGTTGTGTGGCGACATCCCAAGCGGTGTGTATGGTAGACAGCCGACCGATATCATGTGCGTCTGAACCCAGTGCAAAACCAGCTCCTTCTTCGGCGATAATGGATAGATAGGCAACGTACTCCTTGACATAGCGGTTACTGTAGTTCGCATTCTCGAGGTTGGCGGACGCATTGATCTCAATGGCTGTACCTGTCTCTCGCGCCACTTGGCCAAGTTCGCGGGCATAGGCCTCAGGTACAGCCCGCATGGAGTCAAACCAGGGCCATCCGTTCTTTTCAAATTCTCCCTTGCCGAACCAGTAAGGATGTACCAGAACATCAACGAGAGGATCGCGGCAGGTTATCAGGTGGTGTCGGTGTTGAATATCCACAAGCGTTTTCAGATCATACGTATCCAAATACGTACCGTGTATGCCGCCAATGGCAAACTGGAAACCATATTGTTCTTTGACTTCCGGACTGAAGGCGAAGCTGCCGTCAGCAGCGGTGAAATTCAGTTCCACGCCAAAATAGACATCTATCTCCGGGGCCAATGACTGGATGTCTTTCTTGATAAGCAGATGGAGGTCGAGCTTGTCGAGTGAGTTTAAGTGGTCCGTGATTCCCAATGCTGTCACGCCAAGCCGTTTACATTCCTGCACGATGGCAGGAATCTCCATGGTTTCGTTCGCGCAGCCTAGGTATTTCGTGTGAATATGAAAATCGCACTTAGGTATCTCTGTCACAGGCCTTCCTCTGTTTCTAGTCTCATCGAACAGTATTATTCAGCCAAACTGGGTGACTACACTTATAGAGCAGTCACCTTTCCAATAATTGAATAATAAGCACTGTTATTTGGGCCTGTCAACACTTGAAATACAAGAAATTACGACAGGTAATGATTGTCCGCAGATTTGACACAATCTAATGTGGGCTATGGCCCGCAACCCAAAGAATTTGCCCGCTAAACACGCGAAAAGAACGCTAAATTTAAAAAGGGGGTCTTTTCTTTTTTCGCGTACTTTCGCGTATTTAGCGGGCAATGTTCCGGTTTCTTTTCTTGTTTTTTATAGCGTTTTCTGATGTATCAGGTACTGACAAGTTTGTCTTTTGATGCCTGACGTCATGGCAGTAAATAGACAAAGCGAGTTTGTCTTTACAGAAATGCTGTTATTGACTAAAGAGGCCATAATGACCAGCGCGTATGGTTTATGGACTGTAACAAGGTTCTGGAGCGGGGTCCCTTCAAACTTTCAATCCAAATCATTGTAAATTACGCTCGCAACCGTTGGCAATTCTGTTATGATCAGGCGCATTATGAAACCAAGAACCGCCTGTATCAAGCGCGCCACCCGCGAAACGCGGATTGAGATCACGCTCACGCTGGATGGCCGCGGCCGTTTCGACGTGGACACCGGCCTGCCGTTTCTCAACCACATGTTGGAGCTTTTTTCCCGGCATGCTCTGATGGACCTGCGCCTGCGCGCCCGCGGCGACCTGGCCGTGGATTATCATCACACCGTGGAGGACCTGGGCCTGTGCCTGGGCCGAGCACTGGATAAGGCCCTGGGTGACCGGCGCGGCATCCAGCGCTACGGGTGCGCCACCATTCCCATGGACGATGCCCTGAGCCGCGTGGTAGTGGACCTGGGCGGGCGCCCCTACCTCGTCTATGAGGTCGCCAATAAGCGGCGCAAAATCATGGCATTCGATGTGAGCCTGATTGAGGAGTTTTTACAGGCTTTCTGCGTCCAGGCACGGATGAACCTGCACGTGGCCCAGTTTTACGGCCGGGAGCCGCATCACGCGTATGAATCGATATTCAAGGCCTTGGCACGCGCATTGCGGGAGGCCGTGGCCCGGGATGCGCGCGAGACGGGAATTCCGTCCAGCAAGGGAACACTCTAATCGTTGTGCAAGAGTGCTCACTGATGACTCGCTTGTTTTTGGTCAAACTATGTCGGCACTGACCATTATTCCGGCCATTGATCTGAAGGGCGGTCGCTGTGTGCGCCTGCGCCAGGGAATTGCCTCCGATGAAACAGTATATTCGGATGACCCCGTGCAGATGGCCCAGTCCTGGGAACAGCAAGGCGCCGCCTGGCTGCACGTTGTGGATCTGGATGGCGCCTTTCAAGGCTTTCCCGTGCACACGGCCCTGATCGAAAAAATCACATGTGCCGTACGGATCCCCGTAGAGGTGGGCGGCGGCCTGCGTACGGATGACCAGGTGGAGGCCTTGCTGGCGCTGGGCGTGGCCCGCGCCGTGCTCGGTACGCGGGCCTGGACCTCGCCGGAGACGCTCGCTCGCCTGGTGGAACGGTTCGGCGAACGCGTGGCGGTCGGCCTCGACGCGCGCAACGGACGGGTCTCGATCAAGGGCTGGACCGAAACGACCGGAACGGATGCCCTGGCATTGGCCGCGCGCCTGCACTCCCTGGGCATTCAGACGCTGATTTATACGGACATCGCCCAGGATGGCATGCTGACGGGGCCGAATACGAAGGCTATAGCGGCGCTTTGCGACCGGGTGGCCTGCCGGGTGATTGCCTCCGGGGGCGTGGCTTCGGCAGCGCATGTGGCCGCTTTGGCGGCCCTGGGCAAACCGAACCTGGCGGGCGTGATCGTGGGCAAAGCCCTGTATGAAGGTAAAGTATCGTTTACCGAACTACAATCGGCACTTTGATTGTTGAAAACTCATATAGCTATATCCATAAATTCCAAATTCCAAGTTTCAAATTCCAAGGAAATGCAATCAATAAAGACAAATGAAGAAACAGAAAGCAAACCAGGATTGATTTTGTTTTAATTGGAATTTGACGATTCCTTGGAATTTGGATTGTGGACTTTAGCCCGCGTTAGGGAGTAAAGCATAATGATGATGGATATTCACGAATCGCGGCTGGCCAACGGCATGCGCGTGGCAACCTCCGCCATTGCCCACTTGCAGAGCGTGGCGCTCGGTGTCTGGGTGGGAGTCGGCGCGCGCTACGAAACACGCACCCTGGCCGGCATCAGCCACTTCATCGAGCACCTGCTGTTCAAGGGCACCGAGCGCCTGTCGGCGCGCGATATATCACAGGCCATCGAGGGCCGCGGCGGGTTATGCAACGCGTTCACCCAGGAAGAGCTGACCTGCTACTACGCCCGCACCGCCGATGACCATACCTGGAAAGCGCTGGACATTCTGACGGAAATGTACCGGCGCCCGCGGTTCGCGCCCGCGGATATCGAGAAGGAACGCGGCGTCATCATTGAGGAAATTATGATGTACCGCGACCAGCCGGAACAGGTGGTGCAGGAAATGCTCAACGCGGTGTTATGGAAAGACCACGAGCTCGGACGCCCGCTGATCGGCTATCCCGAGACTCTGCGCGGACTGACGCGCGACCATATTCTGACGTTCAAGAAAAAGAAATACGTGCCGGAAAACACCGTTTTCATTTTCGCCGGACATGTTCGTCACGAGGAGTGTGTCCGCCATGTGGGAAAACTGACCCGGGGAATCACGGGAGCGCGGGAGCCCACGTACCCGCTCGTCACGCCGGCGGTGCTGCAGGAGCGACTAAACCTGAAAGCCAAGGACATCGAGCAGACGCAGATGGCGCTGGGCTTTCGAATATTCGGCCGGTTCGACAAGCGGCGCTATGCGCTGAAACTGCTGAACGTGATTCTGGGTGAGAACATGAGTTCGCGCCTGTTCCAGGTCGTTCGCGAAAAATACGGGCTGGCGTATGCCATTCATTCCGGCGCGCAACTGTTCGCCGAGACCGGCGTGCTGGTGATCAGCGCCGGCTTGGATCGCAAACGCCACGACAAGGCGCTGGAGCTGATTGTGCGCGAAATTCATCGCTTGAAACAGGAGACGGTCAACGCGCAGGAGCTGGAACGGGCCAAAGAATACGTCGTCGGCCACATGCGGCTGGGACTGGAAAGCCCGTCGGGCCATATGATGTGGGTGGGCAATCACATCTTGAATTACGGGTCGGTCATGGCGCCCGAAGCGGTGATCGCGGCGATCCAGGCCGTGCAAGTTGCGGACATCCAAAAACTGGCGGACACCATATTCCGCGAACGGACAGCCAGCCTGGCCTGGCTCTCGCCGGGAACAGCCGCCAAGGACGGGGAACGTTTCAAGGCCCTGCTGGCCGGGATGTAGTATTTTTTGCGACTACGCAGGTGTTCAGTGTTCGGTGTTCGGTGTTCGGAGGAGCATGACCGATGAACCAGCCCGCCGGCAACGCTATGCGCAGCATTGCGGGCAGGGAGGCAACAGGCAAGGCTTGTATTATTTCTGATTTCTGATTTTTGATTTATGATTGAAAAACAGTCGCTTGAACGGCAGGCCGTCGCTGAGGCACCGGGTGAGTATGTTGCGTCACTGAACCCTGAACACCGAACACTGAACACCTTCCGAGAGTAATTACCATTTTTTACAACCAGGAGATTATTGCATGAAAAAAACCTTGATTGTTATTGTCGTCCTGCTTATGGCGGCGGTGATCGGGTTGCAGTTGTTCCTGGCCTATGGGCTGACGGATTCCATGCGCCAATTGGTTCTGCCGATGGCCAAGGATCGCTGGAACCTGGATGTCACCCTGGAGCGCGTCAGCGTTAACCTGCTGGGCGGATCGCTCTCCATTCACGGCGTGCATGTAATCAACCCGCCGGGATTCGACGACCAGAGCATGATCACCATGAAGCGGTTCAAATTGACGATCGGCCTGCTGGCGCTATTCCGCGGCGGCATTGCCGAAATTGAGAAAGCCACGATCCGGGATGCGTCGCTCAGCGTGGTTCGCAACCGGGAAGGCGTACTGAATATTGAGCCGGCCCTCGAGGCCATTCATACCGCCATGTCAAATGCGCCGGCCGCCGCGCCCGGCGCGGCGGGACCAGCAACCCCCGGCGACGCCACGCCGCACGTCCGAAGGATTCCTGACATCGCGATCCGGCAAATAGAGGTCAAAACCCTCCTCCAGTATGTTGACCACAAGATCAGCGAGCCCCCGTTCCGACTGGGCCTCGATATCCAGGTGCGCCTTAAAGATATCACCAATTACGGGCGGGACGACGTAATGTCCGGAACGATCAACCTGCTGGGCCACATCCTGACCACCGACCGCAAATGCGCGTTCGATCTGAACGGCCGCATCGCCCCGATCAAGGACCCCTCCCGGCTTAGTTTCGATCTGACCGGATCCATTCAGACGATTGATTTCAACAATTTCCAGGATCTGGCTAAGCGCTGTGGTTTTGAAAAAGGCCAGATCTCCGGGACCATGACCCTCTACTGCGAGCAAGGCGTGTTTGATCCGGAAAAATCTGTTCTGCATCTGACATTCAACAAGGTCAAACTCACCAAGGAACAACAGGAACAGTTTAGCGGCATTCCGTTCCCCGAAACTTTCAAGGCGCTTGTCCCCGTCAAAGGCACGCTGACCAATCCGGAGATTGATATCCGGGAAGCCTTAATGAAAACCCTGGCCAGCAAGGACACGTTCGACGCCATCATTAAAGGGGTCCTGGAAGCCCAGGGACGTTCCGCCGATTCGCAGACCAAGAGCAACGCTCCGAACGCGGACAGCTCAGGCAAAGGCAAACCGGACCAGCCCCTGGATATCAAAGACACATTGGGCGGATTGTTAGGAAAGCCGGAGTAAGAAAAGCCAATGACAGCCAACAAACAAATCTTCGTTGGCCTCAGTTTCGTCGCCGTTGTTGCCGCGGTCATCCTTGCGGCCGCCAACCTGTACCTGGGCGCTTTGAATCAGGATGAAGGCTGGTACCTGTACGCGGCCCAGCTGGTTGCGTCGGGCCAATGGCCGTATGTTGATTTTGCCTTTACCCAGGGCCCGGTTATGCCGCTGGTGTATGCCCTGTTCGAGCCGATCATCACAGCCGGGGGGCTGGCCGGCGGACGGCTGATAACTGCCTTGCTGGGCCTCGCGGCCGCTGTTCTTGCCGCCCGGCTGGCGGCCCGCCTGGTAAACACAGAATTGCGTGCCGGCGCCGCGCTCACCACTTTTATCCTGATCAGCGTCAACGTTTATCAAAGCTATTTCTGCACGGTTGTTAAAACTTATTCGCTCACGGCCCTGCTGTTAATGTTGGGATTCCTGGCGCTGGCCGAGGGCTGGACTCGCCGCCGCGCATGGCTGATGCTCATGGCCGGCGCGTTCATGGTACTTGCCGCCGGCACACGCACTTCCGCCGGCACTGTCCTGCCAATTGTTTTCCTGTACCTGCTGATGGCGCGAAGCGCGCCACAAGCGGCTCGCCGGAGCGCGCCCCCCCTGGCCTGGCTCCATTTCGGGCTGGGCGCAACGGTCATGGCCTGCCTGGTCTTTCTGCCATTCCTAATCATGGCGCCGGAATCCTTCCTGTATTGCATCATGCAATACCATACCCTTCGACATTCCGGCGGCGGCCTGATGACGCTTGCTTTTAAGGTCGGCTTCCTGTCACGCCTGCTTCAGGCTTATTTTGTCGCGTTCGGTATCGGCGTTTCCGTTGTTTTTGCCAAATGGGTTTGGGCCCGCACCCCGGCGGCAATGGCCGCACCAACGGCAATGGCCGCACCAACGGCAACGGCCGCACCTGCGATTGCGACCCCATTGGCCGGTCCGGCGGCAACAGCCGCTACGGCGGCAACGGCCGCACCAGCCTTGATGCGGATTCTATGGCTGAGCATCATCGCCATTACGCTGATTCATTTTTTGGCGCCGTTCCCCTACGACGATTACCAGGTATTTGTTTTTCCTCTGCTGGCCATCGCCATAGCCAATGCGGCCATCCGGCTTGTCGGCCAACGCGGAGCCTTGTGGTTAACGATTGCCATACTGGTCGTGTCGCTGGGCGCCGCGGGGTCCTCGCCTCTGAACCAGGACTGGTTCATCCAGGGACGTGACCGCATCTGGTGGCTGGTCAAGGACCGTTCGCCGCTCCAGAAACTGCGCGACACCGCCGTCCTGATCCGGAAGGAAACCCAACCGGGCGATGAGCTTCTGACCCAGGACCCGTACCTGGCCGTGGAAGCCAACCTGAAATTGCCGCGAGGGCTGGAAATGGGTCAATTCAGTTATTTCCCGGCCCTCAGCGACGATCAGGCCGCCAGTTTGCACGTGTTTAATCGTGCCGGCTTCGAGCACTTGCTCCGGACAACGGAAGCACCCCTGGCCGCGCTGAGCGGCTATGCGCTGGCCATCCAATCACCGGACGTGACGCCGCTGACACCGGAAGATCAGGCCTTGTTCACCAAAATCGTGACGGACCGTTATACGCCCATGACCAACGTGCCCTGTTTTGGACAGGCCTACACAACGCTTAAGATTTACCGGAAGAAGGCCGGGATGTAGGCGGAAGACCGTAGTATGGGAGTGTCGGAGTTTGGGTGTATCGGAGTAAAGAGTTTACTTCACGCGTCCATACTCCCATACACCGATACGCCCATACTCCCATACTTAAAAGGATCGGAGACCCTCATGCGAGTAGCCTTGCTGGGCTTTTCCCAATCGGGAAAAAAAACATTTTTCACGCTGTTAACCGGCCGCGGCCGCGGGGCAAGCGGATTTCCGGCGCTCAAGCCGGGTGAAACTCTTGAAGGCATCGCCCTCATCCATGACGCGCGGGTGGATGCGCTCGCTACGATTTTCAAGCCGGAAAAAACCAAGTACGCCGAAAATCTCGTCGCGCTCTGTCCGGATATGGCACCGGGCGACGCCAAGCGAGAATGGCTGGAGGCCGCCCGGCGCTGTGATTTACTGTGCGTGGTTGTCCGTGCTTTCACGTCGGATGAAGTCTATCACCCGTCCGGTTCCGTGGATCCGGAACGGGACCGGTTGACGCTGGAAGCGGAACTGCTCCTGGCCGACCTGGAGCTGATCGAAAAGCGCCTGGAACGGCTGGCCAAGGAAAAACGCGCCGGGCTTTCCCCCCAGCAGGCCCAGGAGGAACAGACGCTAATCAAGCTCAAGACCACGATCGAAACCGAAATGAAATGGGTTCCCCTGGCGCTCCCACCCCACGAGCTCGAGCCCATCCGAAGTCTCAACCTGCTGATCCTCAAGCCGGTGCTCTGGGTCTTTAATATGGACGAGGATCGCCTGGGCTTGTGCCTGGGTCACACTGGCGACGCTGTGTTCACGGTCTCCTGCCGCATCGAGCAGGAAATCATGGACCTGGAACCGGCTGAGCGCGGCGCGTATCTCAAAGACTTGGGCCTCGCGGCTTCCGGCCTGGACCGACTGAACCAGGCGGCTTACGACGCATTAGGGCTTATGTCGTTTTACACCGTGGGCAAGGATGAGGTGCGCGCCTGGACCATCCGCAAGGGGTCCACGGCGCCCACGGCGGCCGGCAAGGTGCATAGCGACATCGAGCGGGGATTCATCCGCGTGGAAATCATCAAGTTCGATGATCTCATCGCCGCCGGCGGTGAAGCGGAAGCCAAGGCCCGCGGCAAAGCGCAGGTCAAGGGCCGGGATTATGTGATTGAGGACGGCGACATCTGCCACTTCCGGTTCAATGTGTAACTGCTTAGCGAATCCACCGCCGGCCGTTGGCGGGCTGATCAAACGTATAAGAAACTTAAAAAAGAAAGCGTTGATTGCAAAGTCGGCATGCGCTTAAATTCTTGGTATCGTGCCTTGACTCACCAACCATCCATAAAGGAGGAGCAGCGCATGAACACCATCAATCGATCGACTGGGACAGCGAACG
>JAHIMN010000278.1 GCA_018896395.1 Verrucomicrobiota bacterium
AGCCGGCGAACTTACGCAAACCCCGCGGCTGAATGACCGGGTGGTGATGGATGGTCGCCTGATTACGAGCCAGGCGCCGGGCACGGCCTTTGAATTTGCGTTGGAGCTTATCCGTGCCGTGGAGGGCGATCGGAAGGCCGATGAGTTGGCCAAGAGTATGGTCGTCAGATGAAATGCAGAATGCAGAATGTAGAATGCAGAATGCGGAGGACGGAGGACAGAAGCCGGACCCTCCTGCGCCAGAGCGCTACGGAGGGCAGGCGACAGACGACGGCCTGCCCACCGTAGCCCCTTGGGCGAAGGTGGGACGACAGAGGACGGAAAGCACATTGAGCGCCAGGCTCCGCCAAAGCGCTTCGCCCAGGCGAGTAGAGCGTGGAGCAACGTGGTAAAGCGGAAACGAAGAACCAGGAACTAAGAACCAGGAACGAATAAAGAAATGCGTGTCCGCGATACATCCGATGTGCTGGCCAGTTGCGCGGCGATTGCCGGCGACGCGCTGGCCGTGTTTCTTGGCTTTCTGCTGGCCACCTGGTTCCGGTTTGACAGCGGGCTGATTCCGCTCTTTCACGACCAGCCGCCCGTCCATCTATACAGCATGTATGCCCAGGGCGCGCTCGTCGGCGCGTTTCTATTCCTGCTGATTTTTCAGTCCCTGGGCCTTTACGTTCGCCCGCAGATCGGCACGTTCGGCGACAAGATTCCTCGCCTCGTGCATGGTGTCCTGCTGGGCCTTCTGGTCGCCGTGGCGTTGGCCTTCGTACTGCGGACCGAACCGCCTTTTTCGCGCATGACCGTGCTCGTCTCGGTGGTGACCGTGCTCTTGTTGGTCCTGCTGGAGCGCTACGCGCTCTTTCGCTGGGAATTGCACCTGGCCCGCCACCGGCGCGTGGTCAACCGGGTGGCCATCGTGGGCGCCGACGCCATTGCGGCGCGCCTGAAGAAAGCGCTGAAACAGGAGCCGCGCCTGGGTGCGCGGGTGGTGGCCTTTTTTCAGACACGCGCCGGCGAGGCGCATCCGGATATTCCCCGTGAGCTGATCAAAGGCACGCTTGACGACTTGCGGGTCTTCATTGAATCCAATCAGGCCGACCAGGTGATCCTTACCGACACTACAATTGACCATGCCCGCACGATCGAGTTAATCCTTCTGTGCGAGCAGTCGCTCGTCACGTTCACGCTCGTGCCAGACCTGCTCTACGTGATGACCGGTCGGGTGGACATGCAGACCATCGCCGAAATTCCCCTGCTGGGCGTCAGTCGCTGGCCGCTGGATAATTTCTGGAACCGGCTGATCAAGCGGTCGGAGGATGTGTTCGGCGCCCTGTGCGGGTTGTTCATGGCGTTGCCCCTCCTGCTGGTGTTTGCGATTCTGATCAAGCGGGATTCGCCGGGGCCCGTCTTTTACCGGCAGGAGCGCTGTGGCGAGAGCGGCCGGCCGTTCCGGCTGATCAAGTTTCGCACCATGGTTCCGGATGCGGAGGCCGGGACCGGACCCGTCTGGGCTGTGGAAAATGACCCGCGCCGCACGCGCATCGGCGCTTTCCTGCGCCGGTACAACCTGGACGAACTGCCCCAGCTCTGGAACGTGTTAAAGGGCGAGATGAGCCTGGTGGGGCCGCGTCCGGAACGACCCTGTTTCGTTGAACAGTTCAAGGAGGAGATCAGCCGCTATATGTGGCGGCACGCTTCCAAGCCGGGCCTGACCGGCTGGGCGCAGGTCAGCGGTCTGCGCGGGAACACGGACATTCGGGAACGCATCAAGTACGATCTCTATTACCTGGAAAACTGGTCGCTGGCCTTTGATTTCAAGATCCTGGTCAAAACATTATTCAGCCGCGAAAACGCGTATTGATGATACCTTAACCATCAGAACCGCTATAAAAAACAAGAAAAGAAACCGGAACATTGCCCGCGAAACACGCGAAAGGACGCGAAATAGGAAAGGATTATAAAAACAATTTTTTTAGCTCCTGCTCCAATTTTTTAATCTTGGCGTCTTAACGAGACGGTAATTGATCAGATTCGCGTCCTTTCGCGTGTTTCGCGGGCAAATTCTTTGGATTTGTGCGGATTCAATATGCATTCAATCTGGACAGCCTGGTGGTATAATCCGACGTTCTGGTCGATCTTCTGCGGCTGGATGCTGGCGCAGGTCACGAAAATGATTTGCTTTTTCGTGCGCGTGCGGAAAATTGATTTTGGCTTCCTGGTCAGTACGGGCGGCATGCCCAGCGCCCATTCCTCGCTGGCCGCGGCGCTCTGCACCTCGGTGGCCATTCGCATGGGCACCGCGGATCCCCTGTTTGCCGTCACCCTGGCCTTTGCCGCCATCGTCATGTTCGATGCCCAGAGCGTGCGCCGGGCCGCCGGCCAGCAGGCCCGCGTTTTGAATAAGATGCTGGACGAACTGTTCAAGACGCACCGGTTTTCCCACGAACATCTGGCCGAACTGCTGGGGCATACCGAAGTGGAAGTGTTCCTCGGCCTGCTGATGGGCATCATGGTCGCCCTCCTGGTGCATGCCGTGGCCCTGGGTGTTTGATGAGTAGCCGGATAATACCGCCTGCTAATCCCACTAAGCCCATCTTCGTGTTTACGCCATTCCCTTGGCCTGCGGCGAATACCCCCGTTCATGCAGCAGGTTGTAGATCCGCTCCATGATCGCTCCCTTTTGAATCAGATTGGAAAACCAGAAATACATGCAGCTATTCCCACGCAGGTTATCGAGGAAATATTTGAAAAATTCCGCCTCATCCTGAAAATTAGGATTCCATTTTAACACATCGTTGTCCCGGTGCATATCGATCACGATATGCGGCGCCAGGATCGCTTTGCCGGAAAACTCGGCGATAATGGTTTGCGGATCGTCGGAATTACCGGCATTCCAGTTGAACAGGGCGACATTGTTGAGCTGATGAATATTATCGAAATATTTCGCGCGCCAGGTGCAGGAATGATAGTACAAAGGACCACAGGCCGCGGTAATGCGGTTGAGATAGGTTACGCTGAATTCGCGATGCATCTCGGGTGAGATCAGAGACATTGTGTCGTCGGAGATATAATATCCTTTTCCCGGCGGGGCCCATACCGGCGGACACACGCTCGGTATCATCCGACCCTGAGCGACCCGATGCAGTTCCTTGATAAACCGGCTGAGGAACAGGGCAATCTTATCCAGCAGTTCATGGATGGCCTGCGGATATTCAATCAAAGCGGTATAAAAACTTTCATCCCACATGACTTCAGCACAGCCGAGGGGCGACTGGATATCACACATATGGACAAACGCATTTTCCGGCAGAGTCCGCATCGTCTCTTGAAGACTTTTCAGCACCCGACCGGTCTGGCCGGTATAAATATCGGGTACGGCGATATCTTTGATTTGACCGATGTCATGGATCATTTTTTTACACCATAGCCGTCCTTCGGAGGTCTCGAAGGGTTCGCAACCGAAAGTGATCGGCGTCATCGCCGTGCCGCCGCCCTGATAAGCGCCCTCTTTGACCGGCTTCCATTCCCAGCCGGGCAGGCGCTTGAGTTTTTCGCTGGCCAGACCGGTTCCGTCCCAACTATCCGCGGATGAATAGAAACAAAATTGTCGATCCGGCTTTTGATACGCCCGGGCTAACAGGTTTAACATGGGTTGGTTCATCGAATGATACTTTCCTGCTCGATCGGTTTGCTCCTTATAGCTCGACCAGTTAGTATTGCACTTGCTGGTATTAATATTTAAGGGCTGTCCCTGGCTCTGAATGTCCCTGGCTCGGAAACTCGAGAGTGTCGAAGGACACTGGTCTCTTCTTGTCGCGGACGCCACCGTATTCGGCGCGAACCATCACATGACCACCGACTCCGGAGTCCAAGGCATACCACGCGTTGCGTCTTTCTTCGTTTAGGGGGTCTTGAGCAATACGCTGCGGATCAGACGCGGCTATGTGCCGTCGCCTGCATCCGGCTTGTTGGGAACTCCTATTGTTTGAGGTCTCTGCGCTTCGCCCAAAATTCCTTGCCCGTAGGATGGTCTTCCTCGTCCCATTCATTTACCAGCCCCAGGAGCCTTTGCCGCATCTGTGCAACGGTTGTACCTGATGCGTCGTCGTTAGCGAGATTGTTTATCTCCGAGGCGTCCCGAGAGAGATCGAAGAGCTGAGTAGCGCCACAGGCGTATTCGATGAGCTTGTGGCGGCCATCCGTTACGCCACGAATGCTGTCTGCATAGGCGAGGAAGAGCGACGGGCGCACTTCGGCATCCGGGTTGGCCAGACAAGGGCGCAGGCTCTTTCCCTCGACCGTACTTGGGATTTCGGTGTCGGTCAAATCACAAAGCGTGGGGAAAATATCCAGTAGATATACCAGGGACTCGCGGTGCTGTCCCCTTGGGATGCCGGGGCCGGCAAACACGAGCGGTACGCGAACACTGTGATCGTACAGATTCTGCTTACCCATGAGTCCGTGTTGACCAACAGCCAGGCCATTGTCGCCTGCCATGACCGCGATCGTGTTGTCGAGTTCTCCATGCTCGCGCAAGGCAGCGATGAGACGGCCGAATGCCTCGTCGAGGTGTGAGATCATGGCGTAGTACTCCGCAATATGCCGCCGAACTTCCTGCGGATCACGCGGAAACGCGGCGAGGAGTTCGTCCCGAATCTTAAGCGCTCCGGTATCAATCGGATGCTCAGGAAGGAAGTTCGGCGGCAAATCGATCGACGCGTGATCATACATCTTCAGGAACCTCTCAGGCATTGTCCGCGGATCGTGGGGGGCCATGAGGGAGACATACATAAAGAACGGGCGAGAGGCATCGCGGTTCTCGATGAAGCGAAGGGAAGCTTCCACGAAGAGGTCCGTGGAATGTCTTCCTGTTTCGATGTGATCACAATCGCGAAACTCGATCGTGTTCGAAAGGAAGGGATCGGCGACATAAGGACATCTCCGATCGTACTTCCCTGTTGGATCGAATCTATAGGCCGGGACGTTCCAGTGATCACCCATGCCGCCAAAGAAAATCTCGTCTCCGCATGAGAAACTCCGTGCATAGGAGCTTCGCCCATTATGCCACTTTCCGGTTCCAAACGTTATGTAGCCCGCGTTCCGGAAGCACTCACACAAGGTGGTGTGGGTTTCGGGGATCTGCTGCCCCTCGCGTTCGATATGAAAGAGAGTGCGTCCGGTGTGGAGCATTGCGCGGCTCGGCATGCACACGGCGCCGCAGGTCCCGCCGGGAATATGTGCATGCGTGAAGGCTGTGCCGCTCGCGACCAGCTCATCCAGGTGCGGGGTCTGGATCTGCCCGTTCCCCAGCGCACGGATGGTGTCGAAACGCTGATCGTCCGTGAAAAAAAAGAGAATATTCGGTTTTCTGTTCATATTCGATGTTCCCAACATTACGGATCAGGCGCGCTACTAAGCGTTGCCTGAATCCGTTGGGTACGCCCTTGGCTTACGCATGATTTCGGGTTCATCTTCTCCAGCTTCTAACATGCGACGCTTCAGGGTCTGCGCGAGTTTTTGGCGAATCTCCGAAAGGCCGGGGTCAGAAACAAGGTTGTTTCGTTCGTGGGGATCCGCAGCTAGATCATAGAGGAAATCCTCAACATAGACATCACTGGATGGATCGCTGCCCGATTTATCGGGTGCGCGCACACTGTATTTCCATCTGCGTGTCCTGATGGCCCGGCCACATTGGCTTTCGCTGATCTGCAAAAACACCTCCTCCGGCCAATCCCGGCCTTGCTTTGACAACAATTCCTGTAAGGGATGCCCGCGCATCGTGGCCGGCGGGGTAATGCCGGCAGCTGTCAGGATAGTGGGTGGCAGGTCGATGAGGCTGGTCAAGCCATCGGGACAATTTCCACCCGTAAATCCCGGTCCGCAAATGATCAGCGGGATCCGGATGCAGCCTTCATGGCAAGATCGCTTGTATTCGGAATTCCTGGTGCAGAAATGCGATCCGTGATCGCTGGTATAGATCACCAGAGTGTTTCGTGCCAATCCACGCTGTTTTAGTGCGTCACGAATCCGTCCCACGTTCTCATCGAGACTGTGAATGCAACCGAGATAATCGGGATACTCCTCTTGCCAGTTGCCCTTTGTGCCGACAAGGTCCGCTGGCACGACGAAATCCTTGAACATTTCTTTTGATCCTTTGGGCCCTTCGTAGTGCCCATGGTCGTTCTGATGATGCGGCTCGATGTAAGATACGAAGAGGAAAAACGGCTTGTCTCCGGTCCGTGAAGCCAGGTACTCAAGCACCCAGTCGGTATGTGCATCCACACGGTATCGCCCTTCTGGAAATTGCCGTTTGTTTCCAGCCGTGTCAAACATGTGCCCATCGTAACTGTGAGATGTGAACTCCAGCGTGTCCGATGCCAGCCAGAAATCATAGCCGCCCCTTCGCTCGGGTGGCACGGGCTTGATTATGAAGTCATCCCGACCATCGTGAGGCCCACGGGAAGCGAGATGCCATTTGCCAATGTAGGCGGTATCGTACCCGTTTTTCGACAGATGATGAGCGATGGTCTTCTCGTTCAATGGCAACATGCGGTGATTTGTGTGGCATTCGACCTCGGTCGCATACTTTCCTGTCTGAATGCAGGCGCGCGCTGGGCCGCACACGGGCTGACAAGTGAAAGCGTTCTCAAAGAGCACGCCTTCCTTTGCCATCCGGTCCAGGTTTGGTGTTGTATTCAGGGGTTGGCCATAGCAGCCACACGTATCCCAGCGCTGCTGGTCACTAAACAGAAATATTATATTAGGCGGTTTCATCTTATGTTGTTTTCCCAACGCCAAAGCTCAG
>JAHIMN010000279.1 GCA_018896395.1 Verrucomicrobiota bacterium
GTTCAACCGGCTGGACGAAGTCAAGCTCCTGCTGGAAAAGGGCGCCGCCATCAACGCCGCCAACAACGTCGGCATTACACCCTTGCACCTGGCCGCGCTGGCCGGGCACACCGACATGGTCGCTTTGCTCCTGGCCCACAAGGCCGATATCAAGGCCAAGGATGTCTTCGGTCTGACGCCCCTGCACTGCGCCGTGCAATATGGGCACGTGGACACCATTAACGTGTTGTTCGCTAACGGCGCCGAGATCGAATCCAAAACCTATACCCAGGGGCTGACCCCCTTGCATTGGGCGGCCTTTTGGGGCCATATCGAAAGCATCAAATGCCTGCTGAGTTCCGGCGCCGACATTAACGCCCGCGACAATACCGGCAACACGCCCTTGACTTGGGCCGAGGCCTACGGGCAACACGACATGGCCCGCCTCCTGGCCCGCAAAGGCGGCAAGGGCCATGTTCACGAAAAGCTCTACGGGCTGAATGCCTCGTGGCATATAGATTGAGCCCCACGTAGCGCTCAGTACTCCCCCGCTCCCATGCTTGCCGATTACCATATTCACACGGAGCTCTGCCAACACGCCGAAGGCAAAGCCTCTGCGTTTCGCGCGCGGGCCATGGATCTGGGCATGCCGGAACTTTGTTTCACCGATCATGTGCCCAACCCGGATGGTTACGATCCGGTCAACCGCATGCGTCTTGACCAGTTTCCATTGTATCGGACAATGGTTGCGGACTTGACGCGCGCAAGCCAACCGGTGGTCCTGTTCGGCGTCGAAGCCGATTATTACGACGGCTGTGAGCGCTTTCTCCAGGACTGGCTCCCGCGCCAGGAGTTCGACCTGGTGCTCGGCTCAGTGCATTACATAGATAATTGGGGCTTCGACAATCCCGATGAACGGCACGTGTGGGATTCCGTGGATGTCACGAAAACTTGGGCCACCTATTTTGACCTGATCGGCAAGCTGGCCGACAGTCGATTGGCCGACAGCCGATTGGCAGATGTGGTTGGGCACCTGGACCTGCCGAAAAAATTCGGGTACCGGCCTTCCGACCGGGATTTGAGGGAAATGGCTCAGCCCGCCCTGGATCGCGTGGCGGAGGCCGGCATGGCCATTGAAATCAATTCCTCGGGCCTGCGCCGGCCGGTCCATGAAATCTACCCCTCCGCCCTGCTCCTGTCGCTGGCGAAGGAACGGGATATTCCGATCTGCTTCGGCTCCGATGCGCATCGGCCGGAGGAAGTGGGCTGGCAGTTCGACGCCTCGCTGGCACTGGCCCGCAGTGCAGGTTATACCCACGCCGTGCAATACCGTCGCCGCCAGCCCCTGCCCTACGCCTTGCCGACTCTCTGACGCGGGCGATGCCCACACCCAAGAAATTCCAAGTTCCAAAATCCAAATTCCAAGGAATAGTCAAATTCTAATAAACACAAAATAAATCCTGGCTTTCTTTCCGTTTTTTCCCGCCATTGGCGGGTCTGCCTATGGCACGATCCGCCGAAGGCGAGCTTGTCCGTCCTCTGGCGGAATCCACCTAAGGCTGGAACCTTTGCCTTAATTGATTGCATTTCCTTGGAATTTGAAACTTGGATTTTGGAATTTTATTGGCGTGGCCATACTTGATGTTTTCTTGTTTTTTATAGCAGCTCCCAACGTTCAAGGTGCTAATACATCAACATGTCCCGCCACTTTTTGCCTTCACGGCCCAGGCGCCACAGGCCTTTCCGGCAAATGACCAGGTGACAACCGTTGCGGCCGAGTGCCGCCGGATCCACCCGCAGAACCACGCTCTGATGCGCTCCCAGTAGCCGGCGTTCCGATTCCGTGGCATTGCGCCCCTTGAGTGGTAAACCATCCTCCGAGACCGCCATCTTTAGACCGGCCCCCCGATAGGGCGCGCCTTCCCAGAGGCACGGGTAGCGGTTAAAAAAATCCGGCTTGCGCCGCGCGGACAGCACGATTGTGAAGGCCGCCGGCAAAGTGGCAATGTGCTGAAAAAAATCAAAGTCCGGGCACTGGCGCTCAAACACCGCCAGGGGATCCACGCCCAGCAGGTTCCACCCGTTGAAGTTGGCATGCCCGTGTTTAAATTTTTGCGCGCGGTACCACTGACTGAAGCGCGCGTTCAGGATCAGCCCGACTTCGAAATGGAGGTGCGCCTGGGTCAGGGGGATCGGCGGATTGGCCGTGTGACCGATGATCCCCAGCACATCCCCCGCTTTTACGAATCGTCCCCGGATCACGCTGGGCGAGAAAGTCGCCAGATGCGCGTAGAGCGTATAGACCATCCCGGAAGGACAAGCATGGGTGAGCACCACATATTTGCCGTAATTTGAATTCCCGGCTTGCGTATTGACATAGGCCACGGCGCCGTTAGCCACGGCATACACGGCATCCTGTGGGCGGCCGGCGGCGTCCCGTTGGCCGGCGGCGATATCCACGCCTTCATGAAAGGACGCCGCCAGGCCTTTGCCATAACTGGCGGTGCGCACCGAGCCGAACAGCGCGGATTCGGGCCGGCCGGAGGCCGCCGGCTGAAATACGTCAGGGTCATTACGGTCGAGTACCTGGTCGGTGGGAAACACGAGATACCGGAACGGGTTGGTCGCCGTCCGGCCAATGAGCGGCAGGTCCAAGCCCGGCGTTTCCGGTTCTGCGTTCGGCGCGCACGGCGCCTTTGCCCGAAAGCACAGATACAAAACCAGACCCACGAAGACGAATTCGAGGATCACAAGCAGGGCTATGGCCCCATACCGGCGGCTTTTATCTCCCAACTTCATGAGGTGGTCATATTATGTGGAATCAAACGAGACGCAAGCGCGATGATTCGCCAAAAAATAACTTGCCGTGGTGCGCCGCGCGTGTATAAAGAATGCCAGGCAATGCCCGATCCGCGCGTAAGCGCACAGATCGGGAATGGCTGCGACCATCATCCGCGCGTTGTTACGCGCGGAAAGGAGACGGCATGAAAGCTGAAGTGCTTGAGCGATGGACCTGCGACAACGCGGCGGACTTGTACGGCATCCGGAATTGGGGCAGCGGCTATTTTGATATCGCCGCCAGCGGCGATATTGTGGTCAAACCGTTCGGACCGGCCAACGCGACGAGCATCAGCGTCATGGATCTCATTGCCGGGCTCAAGGCGCGCGGGCTCAATATGCCGATCCTGTTACGCTTTGCCGACATCCTCTCATCGCGCATCAAGCAGTTGTATGAGAACTTCAATACGGCCATCCGCGATTACGGTTACCAGGGCGTGTACCGCGGCGTGTATCCGATCAAGGTCAACCAGCAGAAGCAGGTCGTGGCCGAGATCATGGAATTCGGCCGGCCCTATCATCACGGGCTGGAAGCCGGGAGCAAGGCGGAGCTGATGGCCGCCATCGCCTATACCGAAGACCCCGAGGCGCTCATCGTCTGCGACGGCTACAAGGACGAGGAATTCATTGACCTGGCGCTGTTCGCGCTCAAGATGGGCGTCCAAACCATCCTCGTCCTGGAAAAGCCGGACGAGCTGGCCATGATCCTGAACCGGGCCGCCCAGATGGGCGTCAAGCCCCGGCTCGGTATGCGGGTTAAGCTTTCCAGCCGCGCCGGCGGCCACTGGGACGGATCCGGCGGGGATCGCAGCATGTTCGGCGTCAATGCTTCGCAGGCAATCGAGATCATTGATCGCCTGCGCAAGGAAAACATGCTGGACTGCCTGCAGATGCTGCACTACCACCTGGGTTCGCAGGTTTCCAACATCCGCAATATCCGTTCGGCCCTGCGCGAGGCTTGCCGCCTTTACGTGGAAATGGCGCGTGAAGGCGCCGCCATGGGGCTGATCAACATCGGCGGGGGCCTGGCGGTGGATTATGACGGCTCGCACACGAATTTCGCCAGCAGTCGCAATTACACCGAACAGGAATACGCCGCCGACGTCGTGGAAGCCATCATGAGCGCCGTCAAGGAAGCCGGCATTCCCCACCCCACGATTATCAGCGAATCGGGCCGCGCCACGGTCGCCCACCATTCCGTGCTGGTCTTTAACGTGCTCGATGTGAGCCGGTTCGAGCCGCCGACCACGGCCGCGGCCGACGAAATGCCGGCGCATTACCACGAAATGCTGAACAACCTGAAGGACGTCCGCCAGGCGCTCTCCACGAAAAACCTCCAGGAGTGCTATCACGACGCCGTGTATTACCGCGACGAAATCCGTTCGCTCTTCACGCATGGCCAGCTGAGCCTGCGCGAGCGGGCGGTCGCGGAAACATTGTTTTGGAATATCATTTGCCGGATCGCCGCCGAAAGCAAAGAAGGCAAATATGTGCCCGAAGAACTGCAGGGCCTGGAAGTGGCGCTGGCCGATCTCTACTACTGCAATTTCAGCGTATTCCAGTCGCTTCCCGATTCCTGGGCAATTGACCAACTATTCCCCATCATGCCGATTCACCGCCTTCAGGAAATGCCGACGCGCCAGGCCACCCTGGCTGACATTACCTGCGACTCCGACGGCAAGATTGACCGCTTCATTGACCTGCACGACGTGAAGAACACTCTCCCTCTGCACGAACTGCGCGGCGAGGATTATTATCTCGGCGCGTTCCTGGTGGGCGCCTACCAGGAAACCATGGGCGACCTGCACAACCTGCTGGGCGACACGAATGTGCTGCATGTTCGCGTGGGCAAGGACGACACGGTGGAATACGCCAACGAGATTGCGGGCAACACCGTCGCCGACGTGCTCTCCTATGTGGAGTACGACCCCCGTGACATGATCAACCGCGTGCGCATCATGGCCGAACAGGCCGTGCGCGATAATCACATCACGGCCGTGGAACGCCGCGAAATCATGTCCGCCTACGAGACCGGCATGCGCGGCTACACCTATTTTGAAAGTTAGCCAAAGATACTTGGATTTTTTACCACGGATGAACACGGATAGACACAGATATCAGGCTCCGCAAAAGCACTACGCCCAGGCAAGAATGCATCGCCCAGGCGAGCCTGCCCGCAATGCTGCGCATAGCGCTGCAGGCGGGTCAGAAATCGGCAACCAGGCTACGCCGGAGCGCTTCGCCCAGGCGAGTCAGAAATCAGAAATCAGAAATCAGAAATTTCTTCATTTCCTGGCCTACGATCCCACCTGCGTCCACAACCCCCGCGCGCCTTACGCCGTCCTGCCGGCGCCGTATGAGCGCACGGTCAGTTTTGGCCGGGGTACGGAGCGCGCGCCGGCGGCCATTCTCGCGGCCAGCGTGCACATAGAGCATTTTGATGAGGAACTGTTTCAGCCCTTGGGTTTGGGCGTTCAGACCCTGCCGGCCGTTGACTGCCGACGCGGGACCGATCGGCAGGTCCTTGAGGTCATCCGACGCGCCGCCGCGGGCGTTATGCAACGGGGGCAGTTTCTGCTGACTCTGGGCGGCGAACACACCATCACTTTTCCCCTCGTGGCGGCGGCTAAGGCCATGCATGGCGACTTGACGGTACTGCATTTCGATGCCCATCTGGACCTGCGTGATCATTACACACGGACGCCTCTCTCGCACGGCTGCGTCATGCGGCGGGTTATGGAACTGGGGGTGCCCATTGTGTCGGTTGGTATCCGCAGTGTCTGCGCCGAGGAATACCGGCTTGTCAAACAGCATCGGCTGCCTGTATTTTGGGCGCGTGATATCGTTCAAGCCCGGTCCGAGGCCTGGATGAAGGCCGTGCTCGCGCGCCTGGGAAAACGAGTGTATATTTCGATTGATGTTGACTGCCTGGACCCGTCGCTGATGCCCGGAACCGGCACGCCGGAGCCGGGCGGCCTGGGCTGGTACGCCCTCTCCGGGCTCCTGCGGCGCGTGTGCGCCGCGCGCCGGGTGGTGGCGGCCGACCTGGTGGAAGTGGCGCCCGTGCCCGGTACGCCGGCCTGCGAATATATCGCCGCGCGGCTGGCGGCCAAACTGATGCTTTATCATCGGGTGGGGATGGGGCGGCAAACCGCAACCGAAGCAAACGCCCAACGCTCAACGCCCAACATCGAACGTCGAACGAGAAACCCATGATGCCAAACATGCGATATTGGACATTTTTAGACCTGGTAGACCGCCATAGCATGATACCTCCCTCCTTCACGATGTTGAACATTCGGCATTGGACGTTCGACGTTGGGCGTTCGACGTTTGCTTCTCTTTTTGTTGCACTCCTTGGCCTGTTTATAATGACACTGCTCACGGGCTGTGCCCCGGTACTGCGGAATGCCGGCGGTGTTCGGATCGTGGGCGATATCGTAACCGGCGATAAGGAACGCCACATCAAGATCACCACCCGCGACCCGCAACTTATCCTCCAGATCGCCCGCACCGATCCCGACCAAGAGGTGCGCGCTGAAGCCGTCCGCCGCGTGAGCGCGCCCGCTGACCTGATGACTATCGCCGATACGGACCCCGACCGGAAAGTTCGTGTGGTTGCCGCTTCCCGGTTACGGGACAAGGACGAGCTCCTGCGCCTCATCGCCACCAACACGGAGCCCCTGGCGCGCCTGGCCGCCCTGGAGTTGATCCGGGATCAGCCCACGCTGTTCAACGTCGCCATGGCCAACAGCGACCCCATGATCCGTAAAGCGGCCTTGGAACGGATTACCAGGAATGATCTGCTTTTTTCTATTGCCATGACCAATTCGGATTCGTTTGTGCGCATTTCCGCCGCCAGTCGGGTCACCGATCAGAAACGGCTGATCACGATCGCACGGACGAATTCCGATCCGCTTGTGCGCCGCTCCGCCATGCGCGACATTACCAGCCAGGCGGTACTGACCGAAATTGTCACCCAGGATCCGGACCGCGATATCCGCAAAACGGCCGTCGCCCTGATCACGCGCGCGGATGTGCTCGAACAGCTGGCCGTCGGTGACACCGACCCCGTTATCCGTTACCTGGCCGTGCGCAAGGTGAATAATCCCGGAATTCTCCAGCGCATCGCCGTCACTGATCTTGATGTACTGGTCCGGAAAACAGTGGTGGAGCAGATTTCGGACGAAGAGCTGCTGACTTCCATCGCCGAGTTCGATCCGGATGCCGCAGTACGTTCCACGGCCATCCAGCGGTTAAAAGGGCCTGTCCTGGTCATGGTGCTGGCGACCGATCCCTCACCCGTTGCACGCCTGGCAGCCATCCAAAACGTCACCAATGCCGAAGTCCTGAAAGAAACCGTCCTGACCGACGACGACCCAGGAGTACGTCAAGCCGCGGCAACCCGTATTAACAACCGCCTGCTGATCGCGGCCGTTGCGCAGCTGGATACGAATGTCAACGTTCGCCTGGCAGCCATTGCCCGGCTTACGGACCAGGCCATCCTGGAAACTATTGTCCGGAATGATGTCCGCCAGGAGGTGCGTGCCGCCGCCGCCGCTAAAATGGTGAACCAGACAACGCTTAAGGACATCGCATTGGTCGACTCGCATCGCTCGGTCCGCCGGGCGGCCGTCGAACGCATTACGCATCAGGCAATCCTGGAGGAACTCGCGCGCAGTGCCAATCCCAATGTCCGTCTGTTGGCCGTGGCCAAACTGACCAACCAGCAGATTTTAAACGATATCGCCCGCAACGATCCGTTCCCGGCCGTGCGCAAGGCCGCGCTGGACCTGGTGGACACACCAGCCACGATTAAACTAATCGCTCGCGAAGACAGTGATCCATCTATCCGCAAAGCGGCAATCCAGAAGCTGACGAATACCGAAACGCTCGAGGCCATTGTCGCGTCCGATCCGGACCGGGATGTCAGCGGCGAAGCACGCGCGCGCCTGCAAGCCCTGAAGTTAAGCGGAGCGCATACTTCAGGGCAAGCCTTTAAAACCAAGTCCACCCTTACCCAGCCCTAATCCGGCCAAGACCAAAAATTCGAATGTCGAAATCCGAAACAAATTCTCCGCCTTGGGCGGATCCGCCTGTGGCGGAAAATAATCAAATAAAGCAAATTAAAAAAAGTTTCGGAAATTTCGGGTTTGCAGTGTTTTGATATTGTCCCGCCTTGCGGGATAAATTTCGGACTTGCCCCGCTTCGCGGGGTTTCGTGCTGCCTCCTACGCCGAAGCGGCTGCGAAGGCCGAGTCGAATTTCGGATTTATAAATTCATCGTAAAAAGCGAGCATGTTATGAATGTAGACCCTGCTGCTTTGACCGGGACTGCTGCAACGGAGGTCATCATGGATTACTACCGGTTGCAGTCGCTCCTGCCGCACCGGCCACCCCTGCTTATGCTCGACCGTGTCCGGCTGATTCCCGCCGAAAAGCGCGCGATCGGACTCAAGAACGTGACGATCAACGAGCCCTATTTTCAGGGCCACTTTCCCGGCAATCCCGTTTTGCCGGGTGCGCTGATCCTGGAAGCCATGGTTCAGACCGGCGGCGCCGCCATTCGCCAGTTCATGGATATTCCCAACGACGTCGTGTTCCTGCGCTCGCTGGACAACATCAAGTTCCGCAAGCCCGTTTTGCCGGGCGACCGCCTGATAACGGATGTCACCCTGGAGCGTTTCCGCCATGGTCTCGTGAAATTTCACGCGACCGCCACCGTGCGTGACCAGCAGGTCTGCCAAGCCAAGTTCATCCTGGGATTAAGCGCCAACGTGAGCGAACACATCCCGGACACCGAATTTGCTCCGCCCCTGGTCATGGACAACATCCCCATACAGACCGCGCCGATCAACAACATTAACGGGATCATGAATATCATTCCCCACCGCTACCCTTTCATCCTGGTGGATGCCATCTATTTTGAGCGCGAAAACCGGATCGTCGGGCTTAAGAATGTTACGGGCAACGAGCCCTTTTTTAGCGGTCATTTTCCCAAACATCCGATCATGCCGGGCACGCTCCTGGTGGAGGCCATCGCCCAGGTGGGCGCCGTGTTCATTCTCGGCAAGCCGGAAAACAAAGGCAAACTCGCCTATTTCATGGCTGTGGATATGGCCCGGTTTCGCCGGCCGGTCCGGCCGGGCGACCAACTCCTGATTGACGTTTTCCAGACGGTATCGCGCCCGCGCGTCGGCAAGGCCCATGGGCGGATTTTTGTGGGTCATCACTTGGCGGCGGAAGCCCGTATTTCGTTCGTGCTCGTGGCCCGGCCATCGCCGGTGGACCGGCCCGCACCGGCATAAAAAGTGAAATTAGGCCGCCACGGCGGAAACTATTACTGTAGCCGTCGGACGTTAGGCCGACGTCCGCGCGAGCCTATTGTCTCGCGGCTACAACTTTGAAATTCCTATACATGAACACGGATAGACACGGATATGCGGAGAGCTTTCTTTGCATGGCTCTCCTCGCGGCCGGCGCGATGCAGGGCGCCGGCGCGACAAATGCACCATTCGCGGCGGCGCCCGTGGCCTTCACGCGGGCCGCCGACGTGCTGGAACGGGTGCGGGCCAACCTGCCCAATGAGGCCATCCAGATCCGGGGCGAATTGCTGTGCGGCGCACGGCGCGGCAAACTGGACCGCGCATTTTATCTGGACGCTAATCTCCAGCTGGGCCAATCTCCGGCCACGGCCTGCTATACCCTGCGCGACGCATTCGGCGCCACGGCAGAGCAGTTGACCATTGTCCGCCAGCCAAATGGCGTATGGCGCCGGGACTACGCCAAGGGCCGGCCGCTCCAGGGCGCGCCGGCACCCTCAGGCGACAGCCTTATCGGCGGCAGTGACGTAACCTGGAACGATCTCAGCCTGGCCTTCCTCTGGTGGACGGACGGCGTCATTACGGGCCGCGAACTCTTCCTGGAGCGCGAGTGCCTGGTGTTGGAATTCATGCCGCCGCAGGCGCCGCGGCTGACCCGTGTCTGGATTGATGAAGCTCTGCTCGTGCTGATCAAGGTCGAGGAATATGATGACCAGCGGGTCATTCAACGGCGCATCGCCGTTCGCACATTCAAAAAAATCGGCGACAACTGGATGATCAAGGATTTGGATATCCGCCGCTGGCCGGGTGAACACCGGACCCTGATCCGCCTGAATGAAGTATCTGCCGAAGCGGCAGAAATCAGAGATCAGAGGTCAGCGGTCAGCGATCAGAGGTCAGAGGTCAGAGATCAGAATTCAGAAGTCAGCGACCAGAAATCAGCGGAACCAAAAGGCGGAATTCAGGAGTCAGAATGAGGACGAGATTTTTCGCCTCGGCGGATCTGCCTGTGGCACGAGAGGACTTGAGTCTATTCGCTTGCTGACCTCTGACCTCTGACTTCTGACCTCTGACTTCTGACCTCGCTCCTTTACTTCCCGATGTCGTGGATTTTCATAAAATAATCGGTCCCGCGCAGTTTGGTGGAACCGCTGATTATTACGACGGTATCGCCCGCTTTCAGCGACCCTGACTTCAGCAGGACCGTTTCCAGAACGCCGAGGAACTCCGCCGAATTGCCCTGCCACGGAAGCGCCACGGGCGTGACGCCCCATACGAGACTCAAGCAACTGCGGGTATGCTCATCGGGCACGGCCGCAATCAACGGCACACGCGGCCGGCGCTGGGCCACCATCTGTGCCGTGTAGCCGGACACGGTAATGGCAACAATGGCGGCGGCGTGCAGTTCCTCCGCGGCTTCCACCGCGGCCGCCGCCAGAGCATGCGCGCGTGTCTTCCCGTGATAGACTTCCCGGCGCGGACTGGCCGCTTTTTCGGCTTCCGTAATAATTTCGCGCATCATGCGTACGGTTTCAACCGGGTATTTTCCAATGGCCGTCTCGCCCGAGAGCATTACGGTGTCCGTGCCATCCCATACGGCATTGGCTACATCCGAGGCTTCCGCACGCGTCGGCCGCGGATTATGGATCATGGACTCCAGCATCTGGGTCGCCGTAATGATCGTCTTGCCCTCGGCATTGGCGCGGCTGATAAATTGCTTCTGCAGGACCGGCACGCGCGCGGGCGGCACTTCCACACCCAGATCGCCGCGCGCCACCATGATCCCGTCCGCAATCGCCAAAATTTCCTCGAACCGTTCTACGGCGGCAGGTTTTTCGATCTTGGCAATCAGCCGCGGGCAGGGGCCGGTTGCCAGGGCCGCCCGGCGGGCCGTCTGCAGATCGTCGGCGCGCTGGACAAACGATATCGACACGTAATCAACCTGCGCCTTGACCGCCGCGGCCAGATCGACCAGATCTTTTTCAGTCACCGCCGGCAGACGCAGGTCGGTATCCGGCAAATTGATGCCCTTGCCCTGCAGAAGCAGTCCACCCACCTTGACACGCACCTGGAACCCGTCGCCGACGGTGCCAAGCCCTTCCAACTCCAGGTTGCCGTCATCGAGGAGAATGCGCTGGCCCGGCCGGATATCCGCCAGGATTTCGGGATGGGACACGGGCAGGTCCCGGCCCAGAATCAGCACGGCCTTTTCCGCCAGAGTCAGCCGACCGTCCGGCAACGGGCCCACCCGGAGTTTCGGACCGCCCAAATCCACCACCACGGCCACGGGTGCGCCTTCCGCGGCGGCCGCGGAGCGCGCCGAACGAACCCAGCCATCCAGCTCCTCGGCGCACATATGGCTCATATTGATGCGGAACCCATCCACCCCCTCCCGGATCAGAGTTCGCATCATATCCGGGGTCGCGGAAGCCGGGCCGAGGGTTGCCAAAATCTTGGTTTCGCGGCGAGATAGCATGAGTGTTTCCTCTCTGTAGTTGATCGTTAGCATAATTGAGGCATTAATTTTTTTCAATATAATTCTTGACAATAAACAATGGGTTGGTTATGTTGTGAATAAACGATTATTCATTGGAGTTTTTACGTGTATTCACAACCGCGCATCACGATCAAGAAATTGGCCGAGGAAATCGGACTTTCGGTCTGCACGATCAACAAGGCCTTGAATAACAAACCGCGTATCAGTCCGAAAACGCGGGATCTGGTGATAAAATCCGCCGCACGTTTCGGATACCGGCCCAACACGCTGGCCAAGGCACTTGCCCGTCCGGTTCTCTCAATCGGTTTTGTGTATCCGGACGTCTGGCCAAGTCATACCGGCTTGCTCATTCGCGGCGCCCGTGAAAGTCTGGAGCGGCTCCGTGATCATCGTGTCAATTCCCTGTTGCGGCCTCTTCCGGCGGGAGATGAAAATTCATTCATATCCGTCATCAAAGACCTGGCCGGCAATCAAGTTTCCGGACTTATTATGTGTCTATTTGATTACACCACGGAATGTCTGAATAAGGCCTGGCAAATTCTTAACGAGGCCAAAATCCCGTTTGTTCTGCTTGGAAGCGATATTCCGGGTGGACCGCAAATTTGCTCCGTATGGCACGATTGCCACCGGTGCGGACGCATGGCGGCCGAGGTTCTTGATTGGATGACGCCGAACTGCTCTGTCGCGGTTTTCATAGGCCGGAAAGGGTTGCTTGATCACGACTTAAAAATAGATGGATTTCAGAGTTGGTTGAATCAATCCCGGATAAAACTGGCCGGGATTGGAGAAACGCATGACGATCCCGTGAAAGGATTTCCGGTTGCGCGCGAGGTGTTTGAAAAACATCCTGATGTTTCCGGAATCTATATCGGCACCGAGAACGCGTCCGGAATCTGCCGCTATCTGGGGGAAACAGGATTGGCGGGAAAGATCAAAGTGGTGGCAACGGGAGTATCCGACGATGTTTTCCAGGGACTTCAACTTGGAGTGGTGCATTGCAGTATCAATCAGAATCA
>JAHIMN010000280.1 GCA_018896395.1 Verrucomicrobiota bacterium
ATCAACCAGCCGTAATGAATCATGACCGTGCTGAGCCCGATCAGGATGCGCGTCGGCACCGGCAGGGTACTACCCATGTCCTTGAAAATCAGCGTAAAGCGCGGGATCACGAACGTCATGGCAAAGATCAGGGTGGCAATACCGACCACCATTACGATGCACGGATACACCAGCGCCATGAGGACCTTTTCCTTGACCTCCTGGATACGCTCATAATGCTTGATAATCCGCGCCATGACTTCCGACACGTTGCCGCTGGCTTCCCCCGCGCGGATCAGGCTGACGTACAGGGTTGGGAACGTTTCCTTGAACTGGGCCATGGCATCCGAGAGACTGGTGCCGCGGATGATTTCATCCCGCAGGGCGCGCACGATTAAATCACTGGCCGTGCTGGTCCGCCGGTGGGAGAGCGTGTTGAGCGCATTGCCGAGCTTCATGCCGGAGGCCAGCAGGTCGCTCAACTCGCTCGTGAAGTTGAGCAGGTCGCGGGCGCCCATCCGCGGGCGCTGGCCGCGGCGCGCGAAGAGCGCGCGCCAGCCGGCGACCTTGGGGCTGGGCAGCTCGGCAAGCTTTTCCTCAACCTTCACCGGCATCTGGCCCAGCCGCTCAATGTGCAGGAGCGCCATCCGGCGATCGGCGGCTTCCAGCGTGCCTTCCACTTTTTCACCCGTCCGCGCACGGGCCGTATAAATAAATATGGGCATCAGTACCCCCGTCTTAATCTATTTCCGATCAGATTTCTTCTTCCTCGGTCACGCGCAAAACTTCCTCTATCGTCGTTGTGCCGTTGCGGACCTTCACCCAGCCATCGTCCCGCAGGGTTTGCATGCCCTGCTGAAGCCCTTTCTGCTTGATCATATTGGCCGATTCCCGGGACACAATCAGGGGCCGGATGGCATCGGTCACGAGCAGATTCTCGAAAATACCCAGCCGGCCAAGATAACCGGTCTGCCGGCATTTCTCACAACCCACCGCCTCGTACACCGTACAGCCGATCAGCTCCTTGACCGACGCAATGGATTTCAGCACGGGATTGTCGGGCTTGAGCGGGCGCTTGCATTGGTCGCACAGGATGCGCAACAGGCGCTGGGCAACGATGGCCTCCACGGAGGAAGCCACCAGGAAGGGTTCCACGCCCATGTCAATCAGCCGCGTAATAGCGCCGGCCGAATCGTTCGTGTGCAGGGTGCTGAACACCAGGTGACCGGTCAGCGAGGCGCGGATGGCGATTTCCGCCGTTTCAAAATCGCGGATTTCGCCCACCATGATTACATCGGGGTCCTGCCGCAGGATATGGCGCAGGCCCATGGCAAAGGTCAGTCCAATCTCCGAGCGGACCTGGATCTGGTTAATGCCCTTCATCTCATATTCAATCGGTTCCTCGACGGTGATGATGCGCTGTTCGATGGAGTTGATTGTATGCAGGCAGGCATACAGCGTGGTGGATTTACCCGAACCGGTGGGACCGGTCACCAGCAGGATGCCGTTAGGCTTGTAAATCAGCTTGCGGATGATGGCCTCGTCCTTGGGGTTCATGCCGATGCTTTCTAAGCCCAGCAGGCCGCTTTTGCGGGTCAGGAGCCGCAAGCTGACGCTCTCGCCGTACACCGTCGGGATGGTGGATACGCGGATATCGAGGTCCTCGCCGTGGATACTGAGCCCGATGCGGCCATCCTGGGGCAAACGCTTTTCGGCGCTATCCATGTTGGCCATGACCTTTATCCGCGAGACAATTGCCGCCTGAAACCGCTTGAGCTGGGGCGGCATGGAGGTCTGATGCAGGACGCCGTCCACGCGGTAGCGGATGCGCAATTCATCCTCCATGGGTTCGAAATGGATATCCGTGGCGCGATCCTTGTAAGCCTCCCAAACAACCTGGTTGACGAACTTGACGATGGACGCTTCCTGGTCCAAGTCGCTCAAATCCACCTTGGCCATGATTTCTTCCCGCGGCACCTCGATGCGGTTGTCCTCGATCAGCCGCTCCATGGTGTCCGCGCCGACGCCATAAAACTTATTGATGGCCTTGGCAATATCGGCCGTCAAGCTCAGGCTCAGGCGGATGCGCAGGCCCGAAACCAGCCGCAGGGCATCCGCCAGGTTGGAGTTAAAGGGATCGTTGGTGGCCACACGCAGAACGGAATTTTCGATCTGCAGGGGAATGACGTTATACTGAAAGACGACCTTGGCCGGCAGGCGGGTGAGCACGGCAGATTCAATTTTGACCTCATTCAAGCAGACAAAGGGATAGCCCATGGCCTTGCCGACAGCAGTGAGGAATGCCTCCTCCGGCACGTAGCCGGCCTCGACCACCCGGCGGGTGATGGAGGTATTGCCTTCGATTTTCTGCTCCAGCAGGGCTTTAATTTGCTCGTCTTTGAACAGTCCCGTGCGCTTGAGCATGTCCGCCAGCCGCGTTGTGGAAGGTGTGGCCATTGGTAGAACTCAGCAATCAGCGGTCAGCGGTCAGAGGTCAGATCAGAAACGGATATCTTTCGTCCGTTGTCTGACCTCTGACTTCTGAAATCTGATCTCTGATCTCTTGCTTCTACTCTAACCCGTGTCGGGACGCCTGTCAATGGCAGGGGTCTTCAAATCCGCGCGAGCGAAAAACCGTCCGGCGGCGCGTACCCATCATTGTGATGCCTCGCTCTCGCTACGGGCCTGGCGCAAGCGGCATCTGGTGGCGCGTTTTCCCGGATTCAGGATTGCCTAGGGCTGGGAGGTGCGTTCGGACGAATCCCTGGCATTGCAACTGGCCATGGAGGCGTGAACGATGAGTTTTAGCCCGCGCTGATGATCCGGATACCTTTACGGCGGAATGCGGCGCGGAACCGGCCGGGCACCCCGGCATTGGTAATGACTTGCGACACTCTAACCAGCGGCAGGATTGATCGAAACGCAACTCTGCCGAACTTGGAGCTATCGGCAAGAATAAAGGTTTCCTTGGCGTGGCTCGACATGAGTGTTTTTATCCGTTCTTCGAACAGGCTGTTATCAGTGAAGCCGGCTTTGAGATCGATGCCGGCGGTGCCCAGGAAAGCCTTGTCGACATGAAATGCGGCGATCGCGGCCTCGGTCACGGGGCCGACAAAAGCATTAAGCCGCTCGTCCAACTCGCCCCCTGGCGTAATGATATGAATGCCCCGTTTCGGCATGAGCTTGTGGATGGCATCCAACGAGTGCGTAATGACGGTTAGCTCCATGTCATTGGGGAGTGCCTCCGCGAGAAAAGAACATGTGGAACCGGCATCGAGGAAAAGTCGTTCCCCGGGTTGGACTAAGGCCGCGGCGGCGGCGCCGATGGCGCGTTTTTGCGCGGACGCTATCCGCATCCGAACGTCGGCGTGCGTTGTAGCCAGAGGCGCATTGCTGGGAACAGCGCCGCCGTGCACACGCTTGAGCAATCCCGCATTTTCAAGCCAGATAAGGTCGCGCCGCACGGTAATGGGGGCTACGTTATGCCGATGGGCCAGTTCCTCGGGAGCGGCAAACCCCTGGCTACAGACGTAGTCCATGATCTTCTGTTTGCGCGGTCCGATAGATTTTTTTACAGGTTTCATGGTTTTCTCAAAACCGTCTGCGGCATGCCGACTTGCCGGAGTGTAATGCGTAATGGATTGGCCACAACTGTTTGAAATATATCAGGTGTGCGAAATAATGTCCACAACCTACTTGACATCGCGGGAAAATATGATAATTTATTATCCGTTTTGAATAAAACAAGTCGTTAGGAGTAAATACCGATGAGTTCAAGACGGAATCGCAACCTGGGTCTGTTGGTCGTGATTCTGGGCACCGCCGGTTTGACGGCGCGGGCCGCCGACAGCACGTGGACGAATCTGGCGGACGGCGTCTTCACCGACGCCGGCAACTGGAGCGCCGGCGTCCCCGGTTCGGCTGATAAGGCCACCTTTGATTCGAATGCCACGTACACGGTCACCTGGGACGAGTCGGTCACGAATGGCAACGCCCTGTTCAGCGCAGCCGGCGGCACGGCCACCCTGGGTATCGGTGCCTATCAATGGACCATCACGGGTAATGTGGATATCGCGCAAAACAACGCCAGGGTGAACCTGGCATCCGGCACGCTGAACATCTCAAATAATTTGACTCAGGGAGCAGGGTATTCCTTCACTGACTTGACGATCACCAATGGCGCCCAAGTCTTGGTGAGAGGAACGGGGTCTTTCGGGCAATCGGGCCGATCCAATTCAATTCTGATTGCCGGCACGGGGTCAGTCCTGTCGGTGACGAATACCGTAATAAGTGTGGGTGCCGGCAACTCGGGAGGCTGGAATGGCCAGAGCCTGGTGGTATTGAATGGGGGCGCGTTGCGCTTAAACAGCGGCGGCCAATTTGCCAACTCGGATGCCAGGGGCGTCCGCGTCGTGGTGGATGGGACCGGCTCGGTGATCGACGCGGGGATTAATTACTTTTACTTCTATGGTATCGGTGCGCAGTACATCGTTACCAATGGCGGCCAGATACTCGTGACCAATAGTACGTTTGCAATCCAGTCGGATAGTAACCATTCCGGGTTCTCCAACCGGGTGGAAGTCGCTGGCCCCGGATCACTGCTGCAGGTACACACTTACACCATCCAAAGTACTGGCTCTAAACCATGTCGTGATAATGTCCTCCGGGTCTCCGGCGGCGCTCGGATGCGCGCTATGGGTGCCGGACTCAATCTTCAAGGCACGAATAATCAACTCGTGGCGGATGGCACGGGCACCGTGATTCAGGTGACTGCCCTGCAGATGCGCACGAGTCTGGATTCCGTCCTGCCGGCCGTGGTCATCACCAATGGCGCGGTCATATCAAACCTCTACGAGACGATCGGGAATAATGAATCCTATACCGACGGCAGCGCATCGATGCTGGTGACCGGCCCGGGATCGCTGTACACCAATTCGCTTAACCCTTCCTGGTATACCTGGGGTGTTCCGCACATTGGGTACCTCTCCAATACGACGGGACGCATCATCGTGCAGGACGGCGGACGGATTTTCTTTAACCTGTACGATGCCGCGGACCACAATGCGCATGTCGGCACGCTGCAGACTTCCACGGGCGAGATCGTCGCGGCCGGCAGTAACTCGCTTTTGCAGGTGATTGGACGGGGAGGGCTCATTTTGGGGGAGAACGGGCAGGGACGGCTGGTGGTCAGCAACGGCGCCATGGTCAACGTCGAAAAGACGGTCGTCGGCCTCAATGCCACCTCGACGAACAACACGGTGGAAGTGGTCGGCATCGGCTCGGTCATCACGAACAGCGACGCGTTCGACATGACCCGCGGCACGCTCCGATTTACGGGAGATGCCGCGGGGTTCGGCCAGATCCTGATCGGCGGCGCCATGTCCAATTCCGCGACCGCACGGCTGGAGGTGGATGTCGGCTCGTATCAATTCCAGCATGGGAGGGACTTCGTGCTGGTGGACTACGGGTCCCTGACCAGCGGGTTTGCGGTGAGCAACGTGGTGATCACGGGCGGCTACGGAGGCACAGTGGACCAGCTCACGGGCGGGTACATCTTGGTGCATCTATACGGCCCCCCGGGCACCATATTCATAGGCCGGTGATTTTACGACGGAATCCGAAAGATTGGGAGGGCAAGACTCTGTCGAGCCAGACGATCCGGAGGCAACCTTCCCTGCCTCAAAAAACTTTGGGGTCTGGGGTTTAGCCCCAAGTTTCCAGCCTTAGGCGGATCCGCCTATAACTTCGGCGGAAAAACTGAAAATGAAAATTCAACTAACTCTTGAGGTTGAATTGTCCATTTCACGCTGAACCAAGACAAAACTGGCCAGGCTCCGCCGGCCGTCGTCGCGCCGTAGCGGCGCTTTGCCGTGCCACGAAGGCGGAAGCGCTTCCTCCGTCGCAAAGGCTTCCCCCTACGCGAAGCCGCTTCGGCGGGACAAGCTGGCGGACAAGTCGCCCCGGCAAGTGTCATTGTTCGAAAAACAAAGCGAAAGCGACAAAGGAAAGTCTATATGAAATCATCATCTTTATATGTGTCGATTGCTAAATACGCCATATTCCAATTCCTGGCAGTGTTATGGCTAATGCCGTGTGGCGCGGAAACTCCGGCAACAAATTCTATTTCAAACAAAGGGAGTATTCTCATGGTGACGGCGGCCTGGGCGCCGAACGTTCCCTACCGCCATCGCTATTATGAGCAGTATTTGCGCGCCCAGGGCTACCAGACGGCATTGATTCCGTTTCATCGACTGACCGACGAGACGCTGGCCAAGTTTAACATGGTCATGTTCCTTGAGTTCGCAATAATTAATGATGTCATAATCGGTGATGAATGGGGTCAGTGTACAAGCAAATATCATGATGCATTGGCCGGGCGTTTGGAGAAATACGTGAATCAGGGGGGAGGATTGTTGTTTTTCTCGGTGGGTACTGTGAACTGCTGGTGGGGAGTCAAGGCAGAAAACCGGTTATTGAGCCGTTGGGGGGCCGAATATCTGCTCGAAATGATTGATGACCCCCCCACGACGTACAAACAGGTCAACTACCTGCAAAACACGTATTTTCGGGCGAACCAGATTGCGCCATCACCCGTGACCGAGGGGGTCACGAATATCTGGTATACCCCCCACTTCTGCGCGACCCCCTTAACTCAGCCGCTCAAGGTGGACACAACCTGGACAGTGGCGGTTTCCGGAAGCAAGACGGCCCTGACACAACCCATTACCTGGGATCCGCCAGAGTCAGGTCAGCCGCGTCATAAAGTCGTGGAGGGCCAACCGGGGACCTATGCTTCATCTCCTCCGCTGGTGGCCTACAAAGAAATGGGCAAAGGTCGAATCGTCCTGATGGCCTTCAGCGGGATCAATACGGTCTACGGATACAAGCATCCGTTTTATGAAGAGATTGCCATGACGCGCGGCAACGGACGGATCGGAAGCGACCTGTTGAAACTGCTGGATAACAGCATCGCATTTCTGGTGCAACCCACGGAGAAATCCGGCGCGATCGGCGGCTATGTCAGCTTGCCTTATCCCCAAGATCCCCCGCCGCAGGCGATCGACTGGAGCCGCATGAACATGGGCAAGGCCACCCAAAAGCTCTTCACGGGGGTTATCGGCGCGCGTACCGGCTATAGTTGCGGCAAAGGAACCGTAGCGGAATGGGCGGCGACGGCCAAGGAAGCCGGGCTCGATTACCTTGTCTTTGCGGATACTTTCGCCCAACTGACGCCTGAAAAATGGAATTCGCTGAAGGAAGACTGCAAAAAAGCCTCCACCAATGACTTCCTGGCCATACCGGGATATGAGATTCAAACGGAATCGGGGGACCGCTGGATCGCGGCCTATTACGGCGGTTTCCCGGCGGCAACCATTTTGACCGCTGACGGCAAGAAAATTAAAGTTCCGGATTGTTTCTACTTCAGCACCTGTAATTCAGGCTTTGTCGCGCCATTTGATTTGACGCATAACCCGACGCCCACGGCGGCCTTGTCGGTGTTTTCGGCCTTGGGGTGCATGACCTATGAAAAAGGGAAACTTCATTCCGAAGCGCTGCAGGACTATTTGCATGATGTGCAGTTGATGGATTACACCGTTCCCGTGGCCATCGATCTCATGGACAGTCCGGCAGACATTAAGACGTTTCGTCAACGCGCCCATAACCAGATTGCTGTAGGTTCGTTGGCGGAGGTCGAAGCGGAATTCAGACACCCATCCCGAATGTCAAGCTGGATCGTCACTTCAGGGCCGCGCATCCTGGATTGGCGCGGATTTTATATGTCGCGGAATACGGCCGGTGAATCGGTTCTACCCGGAACGGAACGTTGGCGCGTCCGACTGCAGACGGAATCGGACGTGGATTTGAAGGAAGTGGCCGTCTATGACGGAACGACCAGGATTCGTCGCTACCTTCCCCAGGGCAAGACTTTTTCCGTGGAGATCGACGGTCTCCACGATCAACAGCGGGCGCTGGTTGCCGTCGTGACGGACAGCCGGGGACGGCAGGCGATTTCCGGATTCCAGATTG
>JAHIMN010000281.1 GCA_018896395.1 Verrucomicrobiota bacterium
CAGTTAATTCGCGGTCCAGCGCCAGCAGGAAGTCGCGGTTATCGGCGGGCAGGTAGCGCATGGCGCCGCCCATGCGACTGAATGTTTTGCAATAGCGCAGGTAATAGGCCGGGTTATCCATGGGCGGCTCGCCCTGGGCACTCCAGTCCCAATGGGACTGGCCCAAGTCAACCACCAGGATGAAATGGTCTTTAATGGCCAGCCCCTTCTGGTGGTGCAGGTTCTGGGCCATGGCCAAGGCTTTTTCAAAAATCATGGGCGACATAATCGCGGAACCGACCGAAAGGTACACTCCTCCGTCCAGGTTGTTGACACCGTGCGCGAAAGCCAGAAAATCACGCTGGGCCGTCCGCCCGATGGCCGCCCCCTGGTTCATGGGATGATTATAAATAATGTCATGCCCGAACATGGGATGGCCGGTAAACGGAATGTTCTTGCGATAGGCCGCCGCCTGCACACTGTAGGACTTGAAGGGATGCGGAATCGCCATTGGTCCGGGCAGAAGGTCAAAATGCCGCACGGCCGCCAGGAAATCGGCGGCGGCGGCGGCGCGCGCAGGGTCGGTGGCCAGGGCTTCCGCCGCAACGCGCCGCAATTCGTCGGCGGAAGGGATCAACAGGCATTCATTCTGGATCAGGGCACCAACTGATTCTCCGTAGCCTAACCCCTCGTAGGCGCCGACAATCAGCGCCAGGTTAATATAACGGCCGGTTTCCTGCCAGATGCCGAACTGGCCCTCAGCCACGTAGCGGCGCACATCCTCGCCACTCTGGCCCTGGAAGGCGAACTCCCAGTCATGAATGATCCCAGCCCCGTTGGTCGCCAGGTGCGTTAGCCACCCCTCTTCCATCAGCCGGATCAGGACCGGGGCCAAACCGTTCTTGATCGTATGCGCGCCAAACGCCAGCATGCTGGCCCGTCCCGTCTGCCGCGCCTTGCGCATGCGATCGGCTGTTTCGCGCACAATTTCCAGCGTTTCCCCGGAGAGGGTCCTGGGCGCTGTCCCGGGCAAGACGCAATCGCGCTTAATCACGATCTTGTTCTTGCGTTCGCCAAGCGGCTTGACGATCAACTTGTCGCGGTCGAATTGCGGATGGGGCATGGGTTTGTCGCTCCCCTTCAGTTTTGGATAGGTGCAACCCTATCATAATGGCGCCTTGAGACAACAAGAAAACGGGCCCCGCAGAGGGAAATACCCCCCCCTAAAAAAACATTAAAATAGTTGTTGCATTCATTTGGCAACATGATAGAGTATATGCCACTTGACTGCAGAATGAGAGAGTTCACAGTGAGATGGTAGATTGTCAGACGACGTTTTGCTCGGTGACGATCCGAAACCCGAATGATTCGGGAACAGTCGCAGAACACTCATACCGCAGTCCAAGGGAGGAAAAGTATGGCTACGAAGCTGTATGTCGGAAACCTGTCCTTCACCACGACCGAAGGTGACCTGAAGGAACACTTTGCCACGTGTGGCACTGTGGTTAGTTGTAACGTCATCATGGACAAGTACACGAACAAGTCGCGCGGATTTGCATTCGTGGAAATGGGATCGCAGGAAGACGCTAACAAGGCCATTGCCGAGAAAAACGGCGCGGACTTCCAAGGCCGAGCCCTGACGGTCAATGAAGCCAAGCCCCGCGAAGATCGGCCCCGTGGCAACTTCGGCGGCGGCGACCGCGGCGGCGACCGCGGCGGTGGCAAGCGCGACTATCGTTAAACCGATTGTCGGGTTTCAAAATCGGGAAGAGCGTTCCGTGGAGGCAACTCCCGGAACGCTCTTTTTTTATAACTGCTCAGGTATCATATTCGAAGATATTTCCCGCCAGAGGCGGATCTGCCTATGGCATGATACCACGGATATCACGGATGACACTGATAAGGGTCCGACCTTCTGACTGTATGATTGTTCCTCTCTTATCCGTGCCATCCGTGTAATCAGTGGTGCCTGGTATTCCATGGCTAAACCCCCAACTTCCCTGCCCCCCATCCTGTTCGAGGACGAGTGGTTGATCGCATTCGACAAGCCCAGCGGGCTGTTGACCGTGCCCGATCGCTGGAACAAGGCCCGCTCCGACCTGATCGGCCTGATTCACCAGCACCTCTCGCCCGGTATATATAATGTCCACCGGCTGGATACCGAGACCAGCGGCGTTCTGCTCTGCGCCAAAACCAAGATCGCGCTGACGGCGCTGGAGCGGCAATTTGCAACCAGCCGGGTAAAGGCACATTACCTGGCCCTCGTACTCGGCACATTGCCGGAACCCGACATGGTGATCCGCCGGGAACTGGAAAGCGATCGCGACCAGCCCGGCCGAATGCGCCTGGCCCCCGCCTACCGTCGGGGCACGTGCCGGACACGCACGCATGCGATCGAGGTCTTTCGCGCGCACAGCCTGCTGGAGGCCTGGCCCAGCGCCGCCAAGACCCACCAGGTCCGGGTCCACCTGGCGCACGTCGGCTGTCCCGTGGTCGCCGATGCGTTTTACGGGAACGCTCGCGGCTTGTACCTCTCCGAGATCAAGAGCGACTACAAGTTCAAGACCAATGCGCCCGAGCGCCCGCTGATCGGGCGCGTGGCCCTGCACGCCGAAAGCCTGACCTTCGCGCACCCGACCACCCAGGCGGAGATTATGATTACCGCGCCCTGGCCAAAGGATCTTTCCATTGCCATCAAGTATTTGAAAAGATTTGCGCCTGCCGGCGGGAACATGGTTAAATAAGAATTCAATGGAATGGCGTTTTGACGTTCCAATAAAAAAGGGCGTCGCGATATTGAATCGGGACGCCCCCTTAAAATATCCCGGCAACGTGCTACTCTCCCGTGGCCTACACCACAGTACCATCGCCGCAGGGGCCCTTAACGGTCGTGTTCGGAATGGGAACGCGTGTTTCCTCCCCGCTATGATCACCGGAAAAAAAGCCAATTGCATAGAGGTTGGACAAGTTAACCTGCTCGTATTCGAGTGACGAGATAGGCAAAATATGGCCAAGTCGCACGGCGGATTAGTACCGGTTAGCTCAACGTCTCACGACGCTTACACACCCGGCCTATCAAGGTCGTAGTCTACAACCCGCCTTTAGTCCCGCTTGCGCGGGAGGGAAATCTGATCTTGGAGGGAGCTTAGCGCTTAGATGCTTTCAGCGCTTATCTTTTCCGTACGTGGCTACCCAGCTATGCTCCTGGCGGAACAACTGGTACACTAGAGGTACGTCATTCCCGGTCCTCTCGTACTAAGGAATGTTCTCCTCAAATTTCCTGCGCCCACAGTGGATAAGGACCAAACTGTCTCACGACGTTTTGAACCCAGCTCGCGTACCGCTTTAATTGGCGAACAGCCAAACCCTTGGGACCTTCTTCAGCCCCAGGATGCGATGAGCCGACATCGAGGTGCCAAACCGCGCCGTCTATGTGGACTATTGGGCGCGATCAGCCTGTTATCCCCGGAGTAGCTTTTATTCGTTGATCTTCCACCTTCCTATATAGGATGGTCGGTTCACTAACTTCCACTTTCGTGACTGCTCGGGTTGTTGCCCTTGCAGTAAAGCCAGCTTTTGCGTTTGCGCGTCCAGCTCGATTTCCATCCGAGCTAAGC
>JAHIMN010000282.1 GCA_018896395.1 Verrucomicrobiota bacterium
CTGCGGGCCATGGAAATGCGCGCGGTACCTGAGCCGGCGATGACGGCAGATACCGATGTGCTGTTGAAGCTGGCGGTGGTCGGCGTATGCGGCTCGGACATTCATTATTACACGACGGGCAAAATCGGGAGCCAGGTCGTTCAGTATCCGTTCATGGTCGGTCATGAATGCGCCGCGGTGGTGGAGCGGGTAGGGGCGGCCGTGACGCGGGTCAAGCCGGGTGACCGGGTGGCCGTGGAACCCGCCATGGCGTGCGGACAATGCGACCAGTGCCGGAGCGGCCGGTCGCATACCTGCCGCCGGTTGAAGTTTTTGGGGTGCCCCGGCCAGGCCGAGGGGTGTCTGGCCGAGTTCCTCGTGATGCCGCAGGAGTGTTGTTTCCCTATCGAGGAGCGCATGACTTTTGAACAGGCGGCGCTCTCGGAGCCGTTAGCCATCGGGTTTTATGCGGTGCGCCGTGCGCTGCCCATGAAAGGCGCCCGCGTTGCCATCCTGGGCGCCGGACCGATTGGCCTGAGCGTGCTGGTGTGTGCGCGGGCTATGGGAGCGCACGCGATCTATGTGTCGGATAAAATTGACGCGCGCCTCACGGTGGCGCAGACCGCCGGTGCCACGTGGATTGGCAACCCGGACCAGGTTGATATCGTCAAAACAGTCAGCGCCCACGAGCCGTTGCTCCTGGATGCCGTCTTCGAATGCTGCGGGGAACAGTCGGCGGTGGATGAGGGGATTGAGCTGGTCCAGCCGGGGGGCAAGCTCATGCTGGTGGGCATTCCGGGGGCGGACCGGGTGTCTTTCGTGATTGACCGTGCGCGCCGCAAGGAGCTGGATATCCGGAATGTGCGCCGGCAGTGTGAATGCCTCCATCCGACCCTGGCGCTGATGGCTTCGGGACTGTTGAAGGCCGACTTCATGATTACCCACCGATTCCGTTTTGACCAGGCCAAGGAAGCTTTCGATCTGGTAGCCGCGTACCGGGATGGGGTGGTAAAGGCGATGATACGTTTTAATGATGAAGCATAACGGCGGACGGAAGGGACGGAGGGCGGAACAGAGAAGCAAACATCGACTTGTCCGCCATAGCTTTAGCGACGGCGGAACATCCAACCCTCCTACGCCCGAGCGCTTCGGAGGGCAAGCCATCGAACGCCGAACGTCGAATGCAGGAAAATACAAGGCGGCGGAAGGAGTACGGAGTTCGCAAAAATCAGCAATCAGCAATTAGATAATCCGTTATACACCGACCATTTGCCATTAACCATTAACCATTCCCCATTGACCATATCTTATCCGGGTCCCCATGCCGCCAGCCACAGAAAATCGTACGCCCCGAATCGTCAACCGCAAGGTGCATCGGGATTATACCGTGCTGGAGCGGTTTGAGACCGGCATTGTACTGCTGGGGACCGAGGTGAAATCCATTCGCGAGGGGCACGCGGATTTAACGGGCGGCTATGCCGTCGTGGAAGGCGACGCCGTCGTGCTCCGCGATATACACATCAAGCCCTTTGAATTCGGCCACCAGTTCAATCACGAACCGCGCCGGCCGCGGCGTCTGCTCCTGCACAAGCATGAAATCAAGCGGCTGGTTGGCAAGGTCACGCTCAAAGGCTGTACGCTGATTCCCTTGACCCTGTATTTTAACCGGCGCAGCAAAATCAAGGTCGAGCTCGGCCTCTGCCTGGGCAAGCATACCATTGACAAGCGCGAAACAATGAAACGCAAGACGGCCGACCGTGAAGCCGAACGCGCCATGGCCATGCGACGGAAATCATAGGGCTATTTCAATGCAGGCGAGGGCTTTATCCCTTTACGGAGCCCATCGGAAACTCTGCCAACCTGATTGTAATACCTTGATTTTGTACGAACATCAGCGAGTCGCCGGGAGTGGATGGGATGACCATCACGGAATTCCCGGACTTCATACGTTTGCCGCAATGGGCACAGGTGCGGGAAGCGCTGGAGAAAGGCACGTACTGGCCGCAACCCGTCCGACGGGTGTATATTTCGAAAGACGGGGGAGGCAAACCGTGAATGTTGTGCCTCCTCCCGGCACCGATTTAACGGCCAGACGTCCACCATGCTCCTCAATAATTTTTCGTGTAACAGAAAGCCCCAAGCCCGTCCCTTTCGATCCCTTGGTGCTGAAGAAAGGTTGGCATAGTTTCGCTTGGACTTCCTGACTCATTCCGGGTCCATCATCCGACACGCAGATCTCCGCAAACTTATCGCCTGTCTTTCGATAAGCGATTTCGACCTTGCCTTTGCCTTTCTCTGCACAGGCGTCAACGGCATTTGCGACGAGGTTCAACACACATCGTTGAATTCCCGACGCATCCACCCGGGCACTGAGGTTAACTTCATCCCGCATCGAAACTTCGACGCCCCGCCCGGCCGCCGACTCCTTCACCATCAGACATACGCCGGTCAGCATGATCACCGGTATCCCCTTTGTCGCTTTCCTCCTTTCGAACGTTAGTAATGCACCTTCCCGATCTTCAATTGCAGCGCACGCTTGATGTTGACCATGAGTACCGCGCCGGCAACTGAGAGCATCTTCGACTCCATGCTGTCTGCACGGCTCGTCAGAACAACCGGAACCTTTGCACCAACGAGCAGCCCCACCAACCTGCAGGATGAAAAATAGACAAGCGATTTCGCAAGCATGTTCCCTGCCTCTATATTCGGGACAAGCAGGATGTCAGCGTCACCCGCCACAGGGCCGCCAATCTTCTTGTGACACGCGGCCTCCGCGGATATCGCGTTGTCCAGCGCAAACGGGCCGTCAACCGTGCAAGCGGGGACAAACTGAGCCCGATTCGCCATCGCTGCCAGGGCCGCAGCATCCAGGGTAGCCGGCATTGCAGGGTTTACAAGTTCTACCGCTGCCATCACCGCAACCTTTGGTTTCATGACACCGAAGATATTCGCCAGATGCACAGCATTCAGCAGTATCGCGGCCTTCTGTTCAAGATTCGGGGCTATGTTCATGGCCCCGTCCGTGATGAATACCAACTTGTTCTTCTCGCGGATCTCGGCCACAAAGACGTGACTCATGATAGACCCGGTGCGCAGACCGTACTCTTTGTTGAGGACGCCCCTGAGAAAATCATCGGTATGAATGTAACCCTTCATCAGGATGTCTGCTTCCTCGGCAAATACCATCCTAACAGCCCTTGCCACAGCCCTCAGCGGGTCCGCCTCGGCTACTACGGTCATTCCGTCCAGAGAGGACTTACAGGCCTCCGCAGCCTTGTGTATCCCGCGTTCGTCTCCAACCAATACGGCTTCCGCAATGTTCCGCTTCCTCGCCTCCGCCATGGCATGGATGACGGAAGCATCCTGGGCAACAGCAACCACCACCTTTCGCAAGGGTTGCTTTTCAACAAGCCTGAGCAAAGCATTAAAGTCTTTTATACAATCTCTCTTTCTCAACACGGTTATGTGGCACAGCAAGAATATACCACGTTTCCCCTTTGCAGTCAAATGGAACTGAGATCTGAGTCAATTTTTATATTCCAAAATCTTGGAGTCTAAAAACCGGCAATTTGCGCCGTTATTTCTAAGTTCATGTACAGGAATTTCAATCCAGTTAATTAATCAGCTTTCGCGTTCCTTTCGCGCGGTTCGCGGGCAAACTCTTTGGATTTCGATATTCGGATTTCGAATTTAGGTTGCGGGCACAGCCCGCGTTAGGAAGGTTAATAAGGATGATTGAATCCATTTGAATTGGGCCAATGCCACGATCACCAGTGTGTAGAAGAGCGAAATCAGGAAGAAGCGCCTGAGCGAAATTCTTTGCACCGTTTGACGAAGCAGTTTGCGGGCGCTGATGTGCATGCCGAGCAGGCCGATCAGGTTTGTAGCCCAATACGTTCCGACAAAAGCAAACAAGAATAATCGCTGGTCAAGGACCGCCACCAGTTGAGCGGCCAGATACGCTATGGGTAAATTGACCACGGCGTCGTTCCACCAGCTGATCGGTGACAGCGTAAAGCTTATAGCGAACAAGCTTCCCCATGCCAGGCGCCGCAAATCATCGTTTGTACGCGTCATGTGCTGTGCCCGCCTGCATGGGTGCCAAAATATTGCTTGGCGCGGGCGGCTTACGTCGCCACGGCGGCCGCCAGCTTGATGCCGAGCGCTTTCAAGTCGGCGGCCTTCTTCCCATCAGGATGGCCTTTGACCAGCACCGCGTTGACGGCTTTCCTGAGCTTGAACTTCTGGGCCAATGATTCGATGCTCTGAATGGCTTTTCCGCCGCCGCCATGAGTTAGAAAGGCGACATAAGGTTTGCCTGTGATCTGGTTCTGCGTCGGATAAAATGCGCGATCAAGGAAATCCTTGAGTCCGCCGCCCATGTAACTGAAAGCGTCGTAGGAACCCAGGGCCACCGCCTGGCAATTCAACAGGTCGGCCGGCTGTGCTTCGAAGCCGTTTTTGACCAGTACGGTGGCCCCGGTGGATCGGGCGCCTTCCGCCACCGCTTCAGCCGCTGCCTTCGTGTTGCCCGACAGACTGCAATAGACCACCAGTATTTTTGACATGGCGTTATTCCTTTCGCATAGATGCGGTTACTTGTTGCTATCCAGCCCGCCTGCAATCCGTCGGCTGACGGATAGCACTACGGGCAGGCAATTCAGACTGAAACAAGCATACCGCGGATATCAAGCCGATGCAAGTCGGCTGTCCCGATCCGATGCCCGGGCAAGTGGGCGGCATTGTTTTCCAAACTGTTCTTGACGCTAAAAACTTAATCCCGCAGAGTATATTGCGCTTTCAACCCGGGGGGAACCATGACCGATGCGGGCCAACTCGAAGCGATCCGTAAAGCGCGCGGTAAATTCATCTGCATGGCCTCCACCTTTTCGCTGGGGGTTTTCAACGATAACTTCTATAAACAGGCGGCCCTGCTGATGATTGTAAGCGCGGGCCGGAGCGACATGCAGGGTTACGCGCTCGCGATCTATACACTCCCCTTCATCGTGCTGGCCGCGCCAGCCGGGTGGATGGCCGACCGTTTCGCCAAGCGCAAGGTGGTCATCGGCGCCAAGTGGATGGAACTTATTGCCATGCTTTTTGGCGCCGCCGGCATCTGTACCGGCAACTGGATTCTGATTTTTTCCATGCTGGCAATCATGGGTGCCCAGTCCGCTTTCTTCAGTCCCGCGCTCAACAGTTCCATCCCGGAACTTTATCCATCCTTTTACGTCATACGTGCCAACGGTATCCTGCGCATGGCGGTAACCTTCGCCATCCTCGGCGGCATCGCCCTGGGCGGCTTTGCGCTGGATCGCAAGGGAACAGGCTGGCACAACATCCCGCTCGGTCAGTTGACCGTAGCCGTCGGCGTCATGGGGGTGGCCCTGGCGGGATTAATCATGAGTATTGGGGTGCCGCGTCGGCCGGCCGCCGACCCCTCCGCGAAGTTTCCCTGGAGCGGACCGGCCGCCACGATCCGCAAACTCTGGGCCACGCGCCTTGATCCCCTGCTGGCGCTCACCATCGGCGCCAGCGTCTTCATCTGGTTCCTCGGTTCGCTCCAGGTTCTGCTCATCAATCCGCTCGGCATTCAGCAGTTCGGGCTAAGCAAAAGCATGACCAGTTTCCTGATTGTAGCCCAACTGGTCGGAATCGGCATCGGGGGCCTGCTGAGCAGTTATATCGCTGTCGGCCCCAAATGGCATCGCGTGGTCACCTGTTCCGGTATCCTTTTCTCCATCCTGATGATGGCGATGGTAATCATCCCCCGATTTCCAGCGTCCCTGCACCTGAGTGTGTTATTTGTGATGATCGCCGCCATCGGCATTACCGGCGGGATTTTCCTTGTTCCCGTTGAAAGCTTCATCCAGGTCCGGCCCGCACCGAAGGAAAAAGGATCCATCCTGGCGGCGGCCAACTTCGTGGTCTTCACAGGCATTATGCTCTCCGGCCTGATCTCGAATATCTTCAATAAGTATCTAACGCCCATTACGAGTTTCGGCGTGACCGGCGTGCTTGCGCTTCTGGTCAGCGTCTGGCTTCACATCATGTATATTCGGAAGGAGAAAGCATGATCGCCGTTCTCCTGCGCAGCCTGGCCCAGGCCCTCCTCCGCTTGCGCTACCGGATCGAGGTGACCGGCCTGAAACCGATTGCCGCGCGCGGCAACAAGGGCATTCTTTTCCTCCCCAACCATCCCGCGCTGATCGATCCGCCGATCGTGATCGCCGGACTGCATAAGCATTTTGCCCCGCGGGTTCTGGCCGACAAGGACCAGGTTGACCGCGTCCCCCTGCGCTGGGTTGCCGACATCATCGGCGTCCATGTCCTGCCCGACCCCGCCAAATACGGCGACACCAGCCGCACGGAAGTCGGGCGGGTTCTAAAAGAAAGCAGCGCTATCCTCAAACGGGGTGAGAACCTGCTTCTCTATCCGGCGGGCCATCTTTACCACAGTTACCTCGAACACCTGGGCGGCAACAGCGCCGTCGAATCCATTCTCAAGGAACTTCCCGATGTACGCGTGGTGCTGATTCGAACCCGCGGCTTATGGGGCAGTTCTTTCAGCCGCGCCTCGGGAACAGCGCCGGACCTGATCCGGGCTTTCAAGCAAGGCTTGCTTGCCCTGCTGGCCAACGGCATCTTTTTCAGCCCGCGCCGCCATGTGTCAATCGAACTGGCCGAGCCCGAAGATTTACCGCGCCGCGAAGGGCGTACCGCCCTGAACCGGTTTATGGAAAACTATTACAACCAGGACGCGCCGCATAACATCTATGTCCCCTACACCCGCTGGGGACAAGGCGGTCCCCGCGTGGTCCCCGAACCGCCGGTCCGGAATATCGAAGGCGACGTCGAATCGGTCCCGGCCGCCACCCGCGCCATCGTGTTGAACCACTTGAAGGAGTTGACCGGCAAGAGCGAACTGAAGCCGGATGAAAAACTGGCCGGCGATCTCGGGCTCGACAGCCTCGCGCGCGTGGAACTCTTCATGTGGCTGGAAAAAGAGTTCGGGTTCCAGGTGGGCGAAGATGTTCTCGAAACTGTCGGCGACGTCCTGCTCGCCGCCTGCGGGAATATCGCCGCCACAGGGCCGGGAGAACTGAAACCGGTCCCGCCAGCCTGGTTCAAAGACGATGCCAGATCGGCGCCGTTTTCCTTGCCGGAAGGAAAAACCATCATGCAGGTTTTCCTGGAACAGGCTGCCCGTCAGCCCGGCCGGGTTGTCCTTGCCGACCAGACCGGTGGAATCAAAACCTACCGCGACATCATTACCGCCATCCTGGCACTGAAACCTGAAATCGAAAAACTTAGCGGAGACTACGTCGGCATCATGCTCCCCGCCTCGGCCGGAGCGGCGACAATCTATTTCGCCACCCTGTTTGCCGGCAAGATCCCGGTGATGGTGAATTGGACGGTCGGCTCACGCAACATCGTTCATTCGCTCGACCTGCTGGGAGTCCGGCATGTGCTGACCGCCGGAGCGCTGGCGCAGAAAATCGAATCGCAAGGCACAAACCTGGGCCAACTCAAGGACCGGTTTGTCATGCTGGAAGAGGTCGGCCAACGAATTACCACCGGGCAAAAGCTGAAGGCCGCGCTGATGAGCCGTCTGAGCTGGCGCGCGCTCGCGCGGGTGAAGGGCAAAGACACGGCGGTGGTGCTCTTTACCAGCGGCTCGGAAAGTCGGCCCAAGGCGGTGCCGCTGACCCACACCAACATCCTGTCGAATATTCGTGACTTCATGAAGGTGTTCCACTTCCAGCCGCGGGATCGCCTGCTCGGCATGCTTCCGCCGTTCCACTCCTTCGGACTCACCGTCACCATCTGTTTTCCGCTCTGCGTCAGTGTACGGACAGTTTACCACCCGAACCCAACCGAAGGCGGAACACTGGCCCGCATGATCGCTGCCTATAAAGTCAGCCTGCTGGTCAGCACGCCGACCTTCCTTAACGGCATCCTGCGCGGCGCGAGCGATCAACAGCTCCAAAGTCTGCGCGCGGTGATTTCCGGCGCGGAGAAATGTCCGACCCAGCTCTATGAAACCGTGGCGCGCCGCCTGCCGCATCTGGTTCTGCTCGAAGGCTACGGCATTACCGAATGCTCGCCGGCCGTGTCGTTCAATGACGAAAAAGCGCCCAGGCCCCAGACCATCGGCAAGGTCGTGCCGTCGGTGCAATACGCCCTCGTGGACCTGGAAAGCGGCCGGCGGGTGGCGCCGCTCCAGGTCGGAATGCTGCTGGTGCGCGGGCCGGGCATCTTCAATGGTTACCTCAACTATGACGGCGCATCGCCGTTCGTTGAATTCGAGGGCAAACCGTGGTACCGCACCGGCGACCTGATCAGCGAGGATGCGGATGGCGTGCTCACCTTTGCCGGACGCCTCAAGCGCTTCGTCAAGCTCGGCGGTGAGATGATCTCCCTGCCGGCGATCGAGGAGGTGCTGGCGCGGTTTTACGTGGGCCTGGATGATGAGGGACCGGTGATCGCCGTCGAAAGCACGCCGGTGGAAACCAACCCTGAGCTGGTCCTCTTCACCGTGAAAGATCTCGATCGTGAAAAGGTGAACCAGCAGATCCGCGCGGCCGGTCTTTCAGCGCTCTATAACATCCGCTCCGTGGTGAAGCTCGATGAAATCCCGACCCTCGGCACCGGCAAAACCAACTACCACGCGCTGAAGGAAATGCTCAAGGCGGGTCAGATGGGGGTCACTCCGTCTTTTCCTTGCCGACCGGAATGAGGTAAAGCGGGATTTCACCTTTCGGAAGATCGAGCACCTTCGCCACGTCCTGATCGCTGAAAGCTCCGATGGGCACGGAACCGAGTCCCAATGCCACGGCCTGCAAGTGCACATTTTCCGCAGCATGGCCGGCCTCCATGTGGATGTACATCATTCCCCGGCTTCCATATCGCCGGGTTGTTCGTTCCGGCACGGCCGTAAAAACCAGAATGGCCGGCGCCTCGCGGAGCCAACGCTGACCGAGGGCCGCTTCAGCCAGAGCTTTTCGTGCGTCCCCTTGTTTGACTTCGGTCAAGGCGTGCTTGTCCGGGTGGTAATGATACACGCCTTTGGCGGTGACCAGGTAGGTTTCCAAAGGGTAGGTGGCCCCGGCCGAGGGTGCCGCGCGCCGGTGATTCTGTTTATCGGTAATGCCCTGCGCTGCCCAGAGAATCTGCGACAAGACGTCGTCCGTGAGAGATTCCCGCGAAAAGGAACGTATGGAACGCCGCTTCGAGATGGCTGCTTCGACGGAAATCGTTCCCTCGGTCTTGGGTGCCGGCAGGTATTTAAGGCAGGCTGAAGGTTCCATGGCATTTGAGACCACGGTGAGTGGCAGCAATATAAAGATCGCCAGCATGACGATCATATTTCCAACTTTGACAGCAGAGGCAATCATGACCACAGACCGTGTGTAAACGCATTATTACACCAGGACAATCCCATAGTATATATAGTAGATTCTTCTTGTCAAATCTGCTTGTTTTATGCCGAACATTTTTTTGGACAGGATTGACAGGATTTACTGGATTAAAAAAACGGACTCATTCCGCTATCGCGGATCTGCCCGCAATGCTGCGCACCCGCCTGCATCGCATGTGGCTACGCGACAGCGTTGCGGGCGGGCAGGCGGGTCGGCAATTCCACTCATTCCCACTCGATTGTGGCCGGGGGCTTGGAACTGATGTCGTAGACGACGCGGTTAACGCCGCGGACTTCGTTGATGATCCGGTTGGACAGGCGGGCGAGCAGGTCATGGGGCAGGCGGGCCCAGTCGGCGGTCATGCCGTCCTGACTGGTCACGGCACGCACAACTACCGTGTTTTCATAGGTCCGGCCGTCACCCATGACGCTCACGCTCTTGACCGGCAATAGCACGGCAAACGCCTGCCAGATCGTGTGGCCCTTGTCATAGTCCGCGATTTCCTCCTGCACGCGCAGGTCGGCCTGCTGGAGCAGGGTCGTACGCTCTTGCGTGACCTCGCCGATAATTCGCACGGCCAACCCCGGGCCGGGAAACGGTTGGCGGTTGATGATGGCTTTCGGCATGCCCAGCTCGCGGCCCAAGGCGCGTACTTCATCCTTGAACAGTTCGCGCAGGGGCTCGATTAACTGGAACTTAAGGTCCGGCGGCAGGCCGCCCACATTATGGTGGCTCTTAATGGTGGCCGATGGGCCCCCGCTGGGCGAGGCGCTCTCAATCACGTCCGAGTAAAGCGTACCCTGGGCGAGGAACCGGATGTCGCCCAGACGCCGGGCTTCCTCGGCAAATACACCAATAAACCGTTTGCCGATGGCCTTGCGTTTCTTTTCCGGCTCCACCATTCCTTTCAGGTCGCTGAGAAACCGGGCTTGCGCATGGGCCACATGCAGGTCAATGCCGAACGCTTTAATGAAGGTCTCTTCCACCTGCCGGGCTTCGCCGTGGCGCAGAAAACCGTTATCCACGAAGATGCAGTGAAGCTGGTCGCCACCGCTCAAGCCACAAACGATGCTTACGCCCCGGGAAACGAGCTCCCGCGGCATTGCGGTTGACCGCAAAGACGTCCACGCGGTTGATCTGGAACTGGAGCGCGTCCGGCGTGGTCCACACCAGCATGCCCATCCGGCCGTTGCCGATGGGATGCCCCTCGACCAGTCTGGATGCCGGCTTACCGTAGATCAGGTCGGTTTCGCTGACCATCTTTTGGATATCAGGCTTCACCGTTTACTCCAGATTCGCGTGGCGTTTGAACATAGCCTCGCTCGTCGTGCCGCGACGGGCCATAAGGCGCATGATAATGCCGTCGCCGAGCAGCCAGAGGCACTGTTCGAAGAGCGCGCCCATGGGCTGTGCCGAAGCAACCGCATCGCTGGTCTCGTCAGCCTTCGGGGAAGGCGCCGGGATGCGCACCACGACCTCGGCCACCAGACCGATCGGCGAGGCCGGAACAATGGTCACCAGCGCCACTTTCGCGCCAAGTTGCTTTGCCTTCGTTGCCGCGGCCACCAGACTGGCGGTGCCGCCCGATCCCGACCCGATCAGCAGCAGGTCGCCCGCCGCGATGCCTATCGTCGTTGTGTCGCCGACGACGTGTACCGTCAGCCCGAGATGCACCAGGCGCATGGCGAGGGCGCGCATGGCCAAGCCGCTGCGGCCTGCGCCAGCGGTGAAGATGCGCGGCGCACAGTCCAACGCCGTAAGTAGCGCATCCACCTCCGCCGGGGCGATACGCCCCAGGCAAGCCTGCAATTCGCAAGTGATCACCGCCGTCGTCTGTGTCCAGTCATTCATGGGTCGCCTCCGTTAATAAAGTCATGATATGC
>JAHIMN010000031.1 GCA_018896395.1 Verrucomicrobiota bacterium
AAATCAACCACATTACCGACACCGATAATGAAAAACCAGCGGGGTTTCCTCACTCCCTGCCAGTATCCGTGTCAATCCGTGTTCATCCGTGGTAAAAATCTCGTCAGAAAAACAATATTCGGACGGATAGCAGTAATTCGTGGTGAGTAGTTACTAAGCATCTATCCTCCGGAAGGAGGGCGTTGCTCATCGAAGAGCCGGTTCAGGAAGACAATGTGTTGCTTTTCTTCCTTGATAATGAGATCCACTTTGTCCCGGCCCAGGGCGGGTGGAACCATGTCCTGCATACCGACGTAAAAGACGATCGAATCCTTTTCCATGCCGACGGCAATCCCCAAAATATCGGCGAATGATTCCGCGCCCTTCAAAATATCCTTGGGCCGGCGGCTGATATCCACCACGCGGCGATCGGCCATGGCCCTCAAGTAGGCTTCGGCTTCCTGACCGGGATCATACGCCGTGGCTTCCTTGTCCTTGCTCGCGAGCTGCCGGCGCAAAGCTGAAAAGGTCGCACAATGCTGGTCTTCCTGCTCGGCGATAATCGTCAACAGGCGTTGCTGGGCCGGGAACTGTTTCGCCGCCAGCCGGTAAAAGGCGGCGCCATTGCGCTCGATCTGCTCGGCCATTTCGAAGACTTCATCCGCGTTAAAGATAAATGCCATTTACACGTCCCTCCTTTTTCAACTCACTAAAGGCCAGCAGTCAGAGATCAGAAGTCAGAGGTCAGAAGTCAGCAATGATTCCGCTGTCTGTTCCCGACTCTCCGGGAGGTCGGGATCGTCCGTCGCCCGCCCTCCGTAGCGCCCTGGCGTAGGAGGGTCCGTCTTCCCACGGTCATCTTGACTCAGAAACTATACGCAACTTTGAGCGTGCCGTGTCCGTTTTCCTCGGCATTGGCGCTCGCGCCACCATAGAGGTTGACACTGAGATTCTCGATCGGCTTATAGCACATGCCGCCGTTGAAATAGAGCGGCACGTCCTTGGTGCTTCCTTGTTCTTTTTCGGTCACCTTGGCTTCCGCCAGTACCGAAAATTGGTCGCTCAGGGCCCAGATGAACGCCGCCGCACCTTCAAAGCGGCCATTGTCGCCGACGTTGGTATCATAGCGCCCATCGAGCACCCAGGTGTACTTGTCGAATGTCGTCGTGCCGACGGCCGCGCCGAAAATGGCGTCCATCTTGCCCAGGCCCATATGTTCTTTATCGTCGCCGCTCGGGAACGTGACTTCGACATAGGGTATGACCCATGGATACTTATAGGTGTATTCATAGGCCAGCAGTTCGGCGCCAACGGCAATGTCATTGAACCCGGCTTTGGTGCCCCCCTTGGCGTCCGATTGGTTGATACTGAAGGGCACCGTCGAATAAACCGTCAGGTTTTCGAGCAAGCCATACTTGACATAGGGCTCGATGGTCGTGGATTTCAACTTGGGATTGGCGTTTTGATCCACGAAAACGCCCTGATAGGACTTGGGATCAATCTGGGAGACGAAATATTCATCATATTGCGCGTAGCCGACGAAGGTGCCGATCTCCGCTTTGCCCTTTTCGGGGAAGCGGTTCTCGCGCGTGAACAACGGCCGCATGGATTCGCTTTGCGCCCATCCGGAAGTCGCGATTGCCACAGCCGCTGTTATGATCAAGCCCAATCTTTTCATATTCATTTGCCTCTCCTATAGGATTGTAACCAATTGTTTAAAACCATACACATATGTATTTTTCAACGCAAGCACAAAATGAGCTGAAAAATTCGGCTTAACAAATCCGGGGCAAATCTTCGCCCAGCGGGGTCTCGACAATCCGTTCCCCGCCCAAGGCGGTTTCCAGGAGCACCAACCCGACCGGCTCCGCTCTCACCTCGCCGATCACGGCGGCCTCCCGGCCCAGCGGATGCGTGCGCAGAATGCACAGGGCACGCTCTTGCTGCGCCGGAGCGCAGATTACCAGGGCTTTGCCCTCGTTGGCCACGTTAAGCACATCCAGCCCCAACAGCTTGCAGGCGCCCTGCACACCCGGACGGATTTGCAATGCGCGCTCACGGATACGGATACCAACTCCCGCCGACGTGGCAATGTCGCCCAGGGCCGCCGCCACACCCCCGCGCGTCGGGTCGCGCAGGCTATGGATCTTGGGGATTTCCCGCAACAGGGGCTCGATCATGCCCCAGAGCGGGGCCGCATCGCTGACCACATCCGTTTCCAGGTTAAGCCCCTCGCGCCGGCTCATGACGGCGATGCCATGGTCGCCGAGCGTGCCGGTGATAATGACGGCATCCCCGCTCCGCGCATTGGCCACGTGGGTATCCACGCCGGCACGGCGCACACCAATCCCGGTGGTGTTAATGAAGATCCCATTGCCCTTGCCGCGTTCCACCACCTTGGTATCTCCGGTCACCACCATCACGCCGGTCTCCCGCACTATTCGCGCCACTGATTGAATCACGCGTTCGAGGTCGGCCAGGGCCAGTCCCTCTTCCAGGATCAGGGCCAGGCTCAGATACCGCGGTGCGGCGCCCTGCATGGCCAGGTCATTGATCGTGCCGCAGACGGCCAATTTGCCGATATCCCCACCGGGGAAGAAAATCGGACTGACCACATAGGAATCCGTCGTGAAGACGATCTCGCGTTCGGGCACGTCCAGGCAGGCGCCATCATCCAGCCGGTCCAGGATCGGATTGCCCAGGTGTTTGAGAATCAGGTCCCGGATCAATTGCTGGGTTCGCCGCCCACCCCCGCCATGGGAAAGGAGCACCAATTCTTGTTTGTCTGATGTTTTCATTCTTGCCTTGTGGATCTAACGCCTGCTGTGCCCGCAGCTTGAGTTTGCTTCTCTCACGGCAGTGTGGCGAATTCGGTTCGAAAAAGGCGGCGGCGATCTTGGGTCGCCTGCGGGTTTGCCGCGCTCGCATGGAATTAAGTCCAATGCTTCGCGCGGCGCGCCCACATCCGACCCAAGCTTGCCTTGCTTTTGCGAATCCCGCAAGCGGGAAACCGAATTCGCCACACGGTGACATCGGGCTTCGCGCCGCGCTACGCCCGATATATATCGCTGACGTCCGGGGTGAGTGGACGTGAACCCGCCGCGGGTTCACGGCACACTTAACCCCGTGGTTGGATGCCCTCTTTGTCTTTCTATTTTCTTCAATGCATTACTGGCTGCGGCTCTGATTACTTCGTCGTCGTGTCCTTGTAGCCGTACGACTGCATCCGTAGCTCCAAGTTCCAGCAGTCCTTGAATCAGATATGGAAACAAGAGATGGTCGTCAGTGTTCACTGTGTCAATGATGATGGGCACTGCATTTGTATCTCCAAGTTGACACAAGGCACCGAGAGCAGCGAGTTTCTCGCGTCCGGTTCCCGTGCGTAAAATCTCCCGCAGTGGTTGTTTTGCTTCGGCAACGCCCAGGGAGCCAAGCGCGCCAACTGTTGATACGCGAATTTCAGGATTGGGATCTGACAGGAGGTCCATCAGAGTCTCGTTGGCTTCAGGACTACCGAGTTCTCCGAGAAGTTGGATAGATCGCATCCGCACTTCGTCATTGGGGTCGGACTTCACCAGAGCCATAAGGGGTCTGACAGCCTGCTTGGCCTTCATGTCTCTCAGGGCAGCGATAACGCTTTGGCGAAAAGAAACGTTGTCATCGGCCAGAAGCTCGATGAGTGGCTGAACTGCCGGTTCATATTTCATTCGACCCAAGAGCCAGGGAGCCCACGTCCTGGCCTTGTCGTCCTTATTGGTCAGGGCGGTCATGAGTGATGCTCCGAGCTCGGCACCTTTGTAGAATTGCAAAGCGATGCCAGCCCTGTGCCTGACCTGTTCGTTGTCATCCCTCAACCTATCGATCAGGGGAAGAGCTGCTTCTGGACGTGTGATGATCATGAGCGCATCAACGGCATACTCTCTCGCAGTTGGCGAGCAGTTCGTGAGTTCTCCGATGAACTTGATAGCAGCTCTGGCTTCGTCTATGTTTCGCAGGGCTTGGGCGGCGCCGGAACGAATCTTCGGCAAGTTGTCGGAGGACAAAGCAACGGAAATCAAGATGTCATAAGCCGGTGCCGCGGCTTTCCCCATCCCGACCAAGTCGCTTATACCTCTCTCTTGAACATATTCGTCTGGGGCAGAGAGTCGTGCCACAGACTCGGATATCTCAGGATAGACAACATTGCCGGCAACACATCTGCCTTGTGGCGTGAGAAGGGGGAAGATAAATGACAGAGCCAAGCATGGCATGAGTTTCCTTGATATTCTCATTGTCTTATCATCCAACAGACACAAATACGCGGAGAGTTCGTTTTTTATCGCGTTGTCTGCCCACGGCAGAACAACGCGATGGCGTCCGCAACGCGCATTTCGGTGCCCGCTCTTGCGGGATTCGAAAAGGATCGGCAAGTTTGCCGCATCCCGCCATGCGGGACAGGGATGCCGGCGCGCGGCGCGAAGCGCTGGATATGTATCCGCGCGAGCGCCGGAAGCCGGCAGATGCGGCAAAATCGCCGGTCCTTTTCGAAAGAAATGCGTGTCGCATCGGCCCCACCAACACAACCTTGCCAAGTCATCACCCAAGAATTCGTCCTACCCATCAGGAGGGCCCATACCGATAATAGGCCGCACAGGCGCCTTCACTTGACACCATGCAGGCGCCCACCGGCGTCTCCGGGGTGCAGACCGTTCGGAAGAGCTTACAGGCCGTGGGCGGCTTCGCGCCCCTCAGGACATCGCCACAAAGACACGCGAGGCGCTTTGCCGGCTTGGCACACGGCTGCGGCGCCAACACCACCTGGGCATCATGGGCGCGATACGCTGCGCGAATGCCCAAACCACTCAACGGAATCATGCCCAGCCCGCGCCATTCGGCATCGCAGGGCTCAAACACTTCCGCCATGATAGCCTGGGCCTCCAAATTGCCGTCGGCGCTCACCCCGCGTGCGTACTGATTTTCGACCTGGGCCCGGCCTTCGGACACCTGCTTCAAAAGCATTTCGATAGCCGCCAACATGTCATCCGCTTCGAACCCGGCCACCACGCAGGGAAGGGAATAGTCGCGGCTGATGAACGCATAAGGCCGCGTGCCAATAATGGCGCTGACATGACCCGGACACAGGAAGCCGTCAATAGCCACCTCGCCGCCGCGCAGGAGCGCCGCCATGGCCGGCGGCATGGTCCGGTGCGCCGAGAGCACTAAAAAATTGCCGAGGTTGGCCCGGGCCGCTTTGCGAATGACCCAGGCCACCGTCGGCGCGGTGGTCTCAAAGCCGACGCCCAGAAAAACAATTTTACGATCCGGCTGTTTTTTCGCCAGCGCTAATGCGTCCAGGGCGGAATAGACTACCCGGATATCCGCACCCCGGGCCCGTTCGCGTTCCAGGGAGCTTTCGGTTCCGGGTACCCGCAGGAGGTCGCCAAAAGTCGTTATAATCGCATCCGGCCGGCGCGCGATGGCGATGGCCCGATCAACAAAATCATCCGGCGTGACGCATACCGGGCATCCCGGCCCGGAAAGCAAGGCCACCTTCGGGGGCAGGAGCGAACGCAGACCCGACCGGAAGGCCGTCATGGTATGGGTTCCGCAGACCTCCATCAACCGGACGGAACGGCCGATCTGCTTCGCCAGCCGTTTAATGGTTTCCAGATGATGAATAGGAATCATAATTTTTTGACAGGATTAACATGATTGACGAGATTTTTCAGGAATGCATGGCGCGGTTGTACGGTTATAAACACCATTTTCTTGATCCTGTAAATCCTGTTAATCCTGTCGGGTGATTTTCATGCCCTCCAGAATAGTATTATACTCCCGTACGTCCTCTTCGGACCATTTGCGGATGGCGAATCCGGCATGCAGGAGGACATAATCGCCAATCTGCGGGTCCTTGACAAACGACACCACCGCCGTCCGGCGCACGCCGTCCATTTCGACGACGGCCTCCTCGCCGTTAATTGCGATGATTTTTGCTGGAATAGCCAAACACATTGGAATTTTTGATTGCTGATTGTTGATTTCTGATTGAATGTCACCTGTCCGCCCATATATCAGTCTGCGCTTGCTTTATTAACCATCACTCTTTGTCTTTTCACTCTGTCGTCCCGCCGTCGTCCAAGCACTATGGCGGGCAGGCCGTCCCTCCGGAGCGCCCTGGCGCAGGAGGGTCCGTCGTCAGACATTCGACGTTCGGCGTTGGATGTTGGGCGTTCGACGTTTGCTTCGTTCCCTCAGCCTCTGACGTCCGTCCTCGCCAGCGCCACCGCTGCCTGGCCAAGGGCAATCCCGCCGTCGTTGGGCGGCACAAGGTGATGACTATAAACCTGGAACCCGTGCCGGCGCAAACCATTTGTGGTAAGCGCCAGCAACAGGTCATTTTGGAACACGCCGCCGGATAGCGCCACCCGCTCCAGCCGGGATGCCGGCTCCAGCCGCTCGCGGTCCCGGATCCGGATACACATCTCGCCAACCGCTTCCGCTATCGTTTGGTGGAACCCGCCCGCGATGTGGCCGCGATCCACGTTTGCGCGCCGGTCGGCGACAATCGCCCGGATGGCCGCGCCAAACGAAAGCTGGAAGCCGCCGGTCTGAATTTCGATCGCATAGGGATAGGGCAGGACGCCATCCGGCCGGGCCAGGGTTTGCAGGCGAATGGCCGCCTGGGCCTCGTAGGTGATAGCCTCGCCCAACCCGAGCAGCGCGGCCACGGCATCGAACAAGCGCCCCGCGCTGGAGGTCCAGGGCGCATTCACACCCTGCGCGATCATGCCGGCCAACACCCGGCATTCGTTTTCAGCTAAACTCGGCAGTAAGGCCGGCAGATCGCGACGGTCGCTCTCGGTCAGTTCGGCCAGACCATAACTGAGCGCCATGCGCGTGGGCTGACGAATCGCTTCCGCCCCGCCCGGCATCCGATAGGACTTGAAATACCCAACCCTCCGGAAATCGGCCAGATCGGCCACCAGGAATTCTCCCCCCCAGATAGTGCCGTCCGGCCCGTAGCCGGTTCCATCCAGCGCCACGCCAATGACCCGCTCCGTGAGCCCATGCTCCGCCATACAGGCGGCAATATGCGCGTGATGATGCTGGACGCCAATCCGGCGGACGCCCTCCTGGGCTAACGCATACCGGGTTGCCAGGTAATCCGGGTGCAGATCGTGGGCCACGATTGTCGGCTTCACCTTCAACAGGGCCGAAAAGTCCTCCACGGTTTCCCGGAAAAACCGGTACGCCCGGTAATCATCCAGGTCGCCGATGTGCTGGGAAAGAAAGGCCTGCGCGCCGCGCGTCACGCACACCGTATTCTTCAGTTCCGCACCGCAAGCCAATACCGAAGGCCCCTCTAAGGGAAGACGAATCGCATCAGGCACAATTCCGCGCGAGCGCCGCAGAAACAGGCGTTGACCCGCGACGATTTTCAGCACTGAATCATCACTTCTCCGCACAATGGCGCGGTTGTGACTGAGCGCGGCATCGGCCACGCTCCCCAGAATAGCGCTCAATTCCTGTTCGTCTTTGGCGATCGGCTCCTCCGCCAGGTTGCCGCTGGTCATGATCAGCGGGCTTGTCTCCGCCAGCAGAAGATGATGGAGGGGCGCATACGGCAGGAAGACACCCAGGTCATCCGTGTCCGGTGAGAGCAGGCGGGATAACCCATCATCGGGTTTCCGGCGCACCACGACAATTGGCGCCGCTTGCCCCGTCAGTTCCCGTTCCTCGATGGCGCTGATCTCACAATACTGGTGGATCTGATCCAAACTGGCGAACATGACGGCCAGAGACTTGGCCGGCCGGTGCTTGCGCTCGCGCAGACGTACAATCGCCTCATCGTTCATGGCATCACAGCATAGATGATACCCCCCCACCCCCTTGACCGCGAGAATGCCCCCCGCCTTGAGCAGTCGCACCGCCTCCTGTATTGCATTCGACATTGGGCGTTGGACGTTGAGCGTTGGGCGTTTGCTTCCGCTCTCTTCTCCTCCCTCCGCCGTCTGTCGTCCGTCCTCCGTCGTCCGTCGTCCGTCGTCTGGCGTCTGGCGTCTGGCGTCTGGCTTCTGTCTTCCGCTGCCTATCAACGCAACCCGCGGACCGCACACCGCGCAGGCATTC
>JAHIMN010000283.1 GCA_018896395.1 Verrucomicrobiota bacterium
AAGGCGGGTGAGTCCGGCGGCCAGTTGGGCGAGACGGCGGCGCGGCTGGCCAGCTTTCTGGAAGATGCAGCCAAACTGATTCGCAAGGTGAAGTCGGCCATGAGTTATCCTGTGATCGTATTATGCATTGCCCTGGGCATTGCGACGGCCATGATCCTGTTTATTGTGCCGGTCTTCGGCGACATGTTCGCCGATTTCGGCGCCAAACTGCCCGGCCCCACCCAGTTCCTGATTAATATGAGCGATGGGTTGAAAGCACACGGCATCTTCGTGCTGGCGTTTGCGGTTGTGGCCTTCATTGCCTTCAACAAATGGAAAAAAACGGCCGTCGGCGCCTATCAAATGTCCACCTTTGCCCTGAACATGCCCGTCATTGGCGAGTTGAACCGGAAAGTGGCCACCAGCCGGTTTGCGCGGACCTTTGCCCAGCTTCTGAAAAGCGGGGTTCCCATTCTCCAAGCCATGGATATCGTGTCGGGCGCCACGGGCAACAAGGTGTTTGAGCGCGTAATCCTCGAAGCCCGCGCCACCATCGAACAAGGCGAGCCGCTCTCTAAGGCCCTGGTGCAACATTCCTGTTTTCCGAAATTGCTCGTGCATATGATGGCGGCCGGTGAAAAAACCGGTAAAATTGATGAAATGATGCAAAACATCGCCGATTTTTATGACGACGAGGTGGAAACCATGTTAAGCGGGTTAACCTCGCTCATTGAGCCGCTGTTGATGATCTTCCTGGGCGTTATCATCGGCGGAATTGTGATCTCCATGTTCCTGCCGATCTTCAAAATGGGTGAAGTGGTTGGCGGATAATTTCAATCCATAAGCGTTCACGAAACGCTGAAATTAGAAACTGGAAATTAGACCCGCCTGCAACGCTATGCGCAGCATTGCGTGCAGGTATTTTGCCTTCACGCTTTTGTAATCATCCAGCTCACATAGTGTAGTGTCCCGTAAATTTCTTTGCTTTTGGTTTGCGGGTAGGGCCGGTTTTATACCGGCCATAGCCGATCCCGCTAAAAGCGGGATAAACGATAAAGCTTGCCATGCATTGCGTGGTCGGCTCTACCTTTCGAGCCAAATGTAAAAAAGCGTTAGGGACACTATAATAGACCTGTTTCATCTCTCACCCTAATTTCGAATTTCCAGTTTCCAATTTCAAGCTGTGAACGGCTGCAAAAAGTTTTCCTCATATCCGTGTTCACCCGCCTGCAACGCTGTAGCATTGCGGGCAGGTCCGTGGTTTCCGCCTTAGATAACGCCATATGTCATCGAGGCGATACCATATGTCGCTATCTTATTTGTGCCATCTGGCGACCAGCCACAAGATGTGGCACTGGTCGCCACCTGGCACAATTGTAGGCGGATCTGCCTATGGCATGAAACAAATCTAATATTAAAGAAATCGAGAATTTGCGCTTGCATTTTGTTGGGGATTCCAATAATAATAGCCGACAGATTAAGGAAGTACTATCCTATGGCCAAAATTTTACTGGTTGATGATGAGCCGAGCATTCTCAGCGTGTTGAGCGTCCTGCTCAAGGCGGAAGGCTACGAGGTGGTTCCGTGTGATGGCGGCGAGAAAGCGGTGGAATTGATCAAAAACACGCCGTTCGATCTCATGATCTCCGATATCCGCATGCGCCCAATTGACGGGATGGCCCTGCTCAAATTAGCCACGGAACACCAGCCCTCGATGTCGGTTTTGATGGTTACGGGCTATGGCACCGTGGAAACGGCCGTCGAGTCTTTAAAGCTGGGCGCCTTTGACTATATAACCAAGCCCTTTAAGCTGGACGAACTGATCATCACGGTCAAGCGGGCGTTGGAATACAACAAGGCGCTGACCGAAAACGTACAGTTAAAAGCCCAGCTTACCGGGCAATACCAGTTTGAAAACATTGTGGCCGAAAGCCGGGCCATGCACAACGTGTGCGAAATGATCGAGCGCGTGGCGCCGACCGATACTACCGTGCTGATTTACGGAGAAAGCGGAACGGGCAAGGAGTTGGTGGCCAAGGCCATCCATGCCCATAGCAATCGGAAGACGAAAAAATTTCTTCCTCTGAACTGCGCGGCCCTGCCGGAAGCGCTCCTGGAATCGGAATTGTTCGGCCATGCAAAAGGCGCGTTCACCGGCGCCTCCGCCGACAAGGAGGGGCTCTTCGAGGTGGCCGATCATGGCACCATTTTCCTGGATGAAATTGATTCCATGCCGCTCAACATTCAGGCCAAGCTGTTGCGCGTTTTGCAGGATAAAGAAATCCGGCGCGTTGGGGGCAATGAGTCCATCCCGGCGGATGTCCGCGTTCTGGCGGCCACCAATACGCGCCTGGAGCAATTGATTGAGCAGAACAAGTTCCGCGAGGATCTCTACTATCGCCTGAGCGTTATCCCGATCGAAATCAAGCCTTTGCGGGAACGGCCGGAGGACATTTTGCCGCTGGCCTATCATTTTTTGCGCCGGGAAATAGGGGCGAACAAGCCGATTCCGACCGTGAACCCGGACGTCATCAACCTGTTTGAGCAGTATGCCTGGCCGGGCAATGTCCGCGAACTTGAAAATGCCCTGAAACATGCCCTGACCTTTGCCAAGGACGCCGTGATTACCCGGGATTGCCTGCCGGCAAAACTGCAACAAATCACATCTGCGGTTAATGGCGGATTAAGGAAAATGGACGATGTCCGCGGCAAATCATTAAAAGCCTTCCTGCGGACGAAGGAAAAGGAATACCTGTCCGAAGCCCTGGCATATTCGGACGGCGACAAGCAAAAAGCGGCCAAGTCATTAAGGATCAGTTTGGCTACGCTCTATCGCAAAATGCCGGAGCCGAAGGATTAGGCAGACCCTCCTTCGCCCGAGCGCTCCGGAGGGCAAGCGACAGACGACGGCCTGCCCGCCGTAGCTCCTGGAGCGAAGGCGGGACGACAGACCAGAGAAGATGGAGGCTGAGAGGACGGCAGAGTTGCCAAAGTCCTCATTTACAAAGCTGTTTTTTATCACTTTGTATAATCATATTCTAATATTCTAATAAATGATATTGCTGTTTATATGGAAATGCTGTATATAAGGCAATAAATGCGAGTTAATAATGATAAAATAGCATTTTTCTGTCTCCCTCGCTCTGTCAGACGACAGATGAGAGAGGTCAGCCTGTCCGCCAACGTGTCCCGCCGTAGCGGTTGCGCGTAGGGGGAAGCGGCTCCCGCCTTCGCGAAGCCCGCTTCGGTGGGCGTAGGAAGGTCGCGACGGTGGAGGGTGATAGGTTGTTTGAGCTAATTGATTCCGCTGAAAAACCCCGGATTAGCGTCGCGTGAGGCTTGCCACGCTTCCGGCGTGGTCACGTGGCCTACAGGAAATGGGCCGTTTTGTTCCGCCAGAGGCGGATCCGCCTTTGGCTGGAAGGCCCGGTGGTCCCCGCCCGCAACGCTGGAGCGTAGCGACTGCGGGCAGGCCACCGGGCGGGTTTTTCAGCAGAATCTAATTTATTGGCATAGTTATTGCTTATTATTAATCGGTTTGATATAAATGCAGGCAAAACCATAAACCAAGGAAGGAGGTGGAAGGCAATATTCAAAGAGCAGGTGACCCCGCGACACGCGGGGCGAGATGAAACGGAACAGTTAAACTCGTAAAAAGGATCCCGACCTCTCGGAGAATCGGGATCAGGAGATAAAGAAATGAAAAAAGGTTTCACATTGGTAGAAATTATGATCGTGGTGGCGATCATCGGCCTGCTGGCCGCGATCGCTATCCCATCGTTCATGCGGGCGCGAACGACGTCCCAGCAGAACGCCTGTATCAATAACCTGCGCCAGATCGAAGCGGCCAAGGACCAGTATGCGCTGGAAGCCGGATTGACCAACCTGGCTGTTGTAGACTTCTCCAATATTGGGCCGGGTGCCACCGGTGGCTCATACATCAAGGCGTGGCCGAATTGTCCGGCTTCGACGAATTCGGCGGCGAGCGTGACGAAGAGCGAAACGCTCACGGAAGCTGATTACACGATCAGCGTAATTGGCTCCAATGCGTTGTGCCGTGTTGTGCCGGCGACGCACGATCTCCCCTAAAACGACAGGATCATTCGGTGACGAGCTCCACCCCGCGGGGGGTGGAGCTCTCTTTTGGTAATCATGTCGGTGGGGTGGGAGTTCTTCATGCGGATCAACACATTCAAGACATTGGTGGTTAAGACCCGGACAGTCCGGCGATTTTACCAGGCCCATCGGGTCAAGCGCGCCGACCTGTTGGAACTGGTGAACCTGGCGCGGCTTTCGGCCTCCGGCGGCAATTTACAGCCTCTAAAATATATTTTATCCTGCGATCCGAAACGCAATGCCATGATTTTCCCGTGTCTGGCGTGGGCGGGCTATCTCAAGACGTGGGGCGGCCCGGTCGAAGGCGAGCGGCCCGCCGCGTATATTATCATCCTGGGTGACACCACGATCCGGCGGGAGTTCGGCTGTGACCACGGTATTGCTGCCCAGAGCATCATGCTGGGGGCCACCGCAAAAGGGCTGGGCGGCTGTATCATCGGCTCCATCAAAAGGGAGCGCCTGCGCGCGGGACAAGCCATTCCGGTCAAATACGAAATTCTGCTTGTGCTGGCGTTAGGCCGGCCCGTGGAAAAGGTCATCCTGGAAGCCGTGCAAGATGGTGATATCAAATACTGGCGGGATGCCAAGGGTCGCCATCACGTGCCCAAGCGGTCCCTACGGGAGATTGTGCTGGCGTAATCCCAACTAATCAGTTTGATAAAGTGGAGTTGATGCAAGTAATCTTAGACAGGATTAACAGGATTGACAGGATTGACAGGATTGGGATCGAGAAAGACAAGCATGCTAACCCGCCTGCAGTGCTACCTGCCCGCAGTGCTACAGCGTTGCAGGCGGGTGCGCAGCATTGCGGGCAGGTCCGCGATAGCGGAATGATTTTCTTGATCCCTGGCCGGTGCTCGGGCATAGGCGGGTAGGCCTGTTAATCCTGTCTAAAATCCTATCCGAGTATTCCATTTTGCAATCCAGTAAATCCTGTTAATCCTGTCAAAAACATCCAATCGTTGACAAAGCCGGATCAATGCCGTAAGATCATCAAACGAACGGAAAACCATGAGCCATGGTTTTCAACCTTCCGTCGAAAGGTAAAGGCATGAATATCCTGGCCTTGGCGGCGCATCCGGACGATATCGAATTCATGTGTGCCGGCACGTTGATCATGCTTAAAGAGCGGGGACACCAGATAGCGCTGGCCACGGTCAACAACGGTTCCTGTGGGTCGGCCACTCTGCCGCCGGACGAGATTGTCCGCATTCGCGCCGGTGAGGCGCGCCGTGCGGCGGAACTGATCGGCGCCACGTTCGACTGTGTCGGCATTCCCGACCTGGAATCCGTGTTTGACAATCCCACGCGTCGCAAGGTTTCGGAATTGATGCGACGCGCTCAGCCCGATATCGTCTGCACCCATTTTCCGGGCGATTACATGCCGGATCACGAGATCGCCGGTCTGCTGGCCCGCGACGCAACCTTTACGGCCACGCTGGGTAATTATTCGACCCTTGCGCCGCACCCGGCGCCGATCCTTAAGCGCCTGCCTTATCTTTACTATTTCTCGACCTTGGAAGGCATTGACCATTTCGGACAAGATGTGCTCCTGGACATAATTGTGGACGTCAGTTCTGTGATGGACAAGAAAACGGCCATGCTGTGCTGTCACGCATCCCAGCGGGAATGGCTCCGGCACGAGCACGGCATTGACGAATATGTTGAATTCCTGAAACGCCAGGCGGCCCATCTCGGTGCCCGTCGCGGGTATGCCTTCGGCGAGGGTTTTCGCCAGCATCGCGGTCATGCCTATCCGCGCGACAATATTCTGGAAACGCTATTGGCCCCAAAACAATAAAGGAAAGGAACCGCGATGAAGTATTCGTTTATGAGCTTTTCATGTCCCCAGTTGACGCTGGGCGAACTGCTGGCCACGGCCAAGCGTTTCGGCTATGAAGGCGTGGAACCCCGGATTGACAGCCAGCATAAGCACGGCGTTGAAACCGCCGCGTCCGCTGCCCAGCGCAAGGAAACAAAAAAACAGGCCGCCACCGACGGCGTAGCATTCGCCTGCATCGCCACCTCCTGTGTGTTCGCCAATCCTGAAATTACGAAGCAGAACGTTGACTATACGCTCAAGTGCATTGACCTGGCGGCCGACGTCGGCGCCGGGCGTATCCGGGTGTTTGGCGGCAGTTTGGCCAAGGACCAGAAACGGGAGGACGCCATTCGCATTGTGGCCGATGCCTTGCGCGCCGTGGGCGATCATGCGAAAGGGCGCGGCGTGACGGTCTGCATGGAAACCCATGATTCCTGGTGTCTGCCGGAGGATGTGGCCGCGGTTATGCAACGCGTCAACCATCCGGCCATTGCGGTCAACTGGGATATCATGCACCCCGTGCGGGTATGCAAGGTGACCATGGACCAGGCGTTTGAGACGCTGAAGCCTTGGATCCGGCACCTCCATGTCCACGATGGCACACCTGGCAGTACCCAGTTGATGCCGATCGGCAATGGCGGCATTGATCACAGGCGGGCCATCGAGCTCTTGCAGACCATTCCCTATGATGGGTATCTCAGCGGCGAGTGGATCAACTGGAGCGACCCCTACGAGGTGCACCTGCCCCGCGAACTGGCGACAATGAAAAGCTACGAACGCGCGGCGGCCGCCGCCCGGTAGGGTTACGCCCCGTACCGGCTTCCGCCGATAAATTCCCGCAACAGCGCGTCCGCCGGCACGCACGCATCATCGGCGACGGCCGTTAAGGGCGACAGGAAATCATAAACCCGTTTAGCCCGGATATAGGCGTCCTGCCGGCTGGGATCCTGGTGGTAACGCGCAACGGCTTCCGGAAAATAGCGGAACACCCGGTGCTTCAGGATCGGAATCTCGTAGGGTAGGGCGCTGTTGACCAGGAAATCCGCCGTGTCAATGAAGGGAATAATGTTTTTAAGCTCACTGCGTCGGACGTAGTGCCAGTGGGTTAGCGTCGTTTCCGGCCGGGAATTGCGGTGCAGGCGGTCGCGGAGCATGCGGCGCATGAGCCGATTGTCGGCCCAGCGCATGAAGGCGCCGTCGGCGGCGCGCAACTGGCCGAGGGTTTCGATGTAAAGCCGGAATTTCTGTTCCGCCGGTATGCTGCGGGTCATGTCCTGGTAAAGCCCGTGCAGGCTGTCCAGCAGGAGAATCTGGTTGCTCTCCAGCCGCAGGGGTTCGACGGCCAGGGTGCGCCGGCCGGTTTTAAAATCGTAGCGCGGGGCCTGGATAGTCTCGCCGGCCAGGAGCGCGCTCAGGTGCTCATTGATCAGCTTCAGGTCCAGGGACTGCGGCGCTTCGTAATCGTAATCGCCGAACTCATCCCTGGGATGCTGTTCTAGATCGAAGAAATAGTTATCCACGTTGATGGCCTTGAACCCCAGCCCCACGCGCGCCAGACGTTCGCTGAGCTTGGCCGTCGTGGTCGTTTTACCGGAGGAGGAGGGTCCGGCGACAATGACGAGCCGGACGGCGTCCTGCCGCTCCAGGATTTGGGCGGCACACTCTGCGAGTTCTTCGTCGTAGCGCCGGTCGGCCTTCCGGACCAGCCGGGGGAAGTGCCCGCCGGCGATGAGGGCGTTAAGATCACTGATCGAGTCGCACCCGTGGTCCATGTTCCAGCGCAAAACCTCGTAGATTTTTTTGTAGGGGATGTTGTCGGTGACTTCGAAAGCATAGGCGCGGGCGGTGCGGGCCTGGGCGCGCTGGTTGCGGTAAATGATGTAGGCGCGGGCGGTCTTGATCGCCCCCCGGGCCATGAACGTTTCCTCGACGATATCCTGAATTTCCTCCACGCTCGGCGTGGCGTCCGTTCCATAGGCGGCAATTAGCGCGCGTTCAACATCCAGGGCCAGGGAATCCGCTTGCGCGCGGTCACCTTGGCCGAGGGAGGCCATGGCCCGGAAGATGGCCGTGCTGATCCGGTCCCGGTCGTAAGGCGCCAAGTTGCCTTCGCGCTTGATAATCTGAAGGATGGGGAAGGATGATTTCATGCTTGATTATGGTGCTGGCATGGCTTAAAAATCAAGCCGGAAGTGTGGTTATTATTATTCTGAGGAACGCGGATGCAATCAATGACTGCCAGGGAACGGGTTGGTAATCTGCTCCAACGTAAGCCGGTGGACCGAGCCTCGTTTGCCGAGTCGCTCTGGGGCGAGACAGTTAAGCACTGGACCGATGAGGGGCATCTAAAGGAAAAGGAAGATCTCGCCACCCATTTCAAAATGGAGCTTCGGAGCGCCGGGTGGTTCAATTGCATTGCCAATCTGGATGCCCCGGAGACCATCGTCGAGGAAAACGAGGAAACCAAGCTGGTGCGCAACGGCAACGGGGCGCTCCTGCGCTGGTGGAAGAAGAAATCCGGCACACCGGAGCACGTGGATTTTATGGTCAAGGACCGCGAAGGATGGGAAAAGCATATCAAGCCCTTGCTGAAGCCTGATCGGCGCCGCGTAAATTTCGAGGACTATCGCCGTATTAAAAAGCTGGCGGCGGAGCGTCAGGAATTTTTCTGCTGGGCCGGGATCAACGTGTTTGAGCAAATGCATCCCATGTGCGGGCACGAATACATGCTCATGGGCATGGCGCTGGACCCGGACTGGGTGCGGGACATGACCAAAACCTACGCGGACCTGACCATCGCCATGTGGGAAATACTGTTCGCCGAGGAGGGTTTGCCGGACGGCATATTCTTTTATGAGGACATGGGGTTCAAGGAGAAGCCGTTCATGTCGCCGGAGATGTACCGCGAGCTTATTATGCCGGCGCACAAGCGGACTTGTTCCTGGGCGTACAGCAAAGGGTTGCGGGTGATCATGCACTCGTGCGGCTTTGTCGAGCCGCTGGTGCCGCATATGATTGAAGCCGGCATTGACATGCTCCAGGCCATGGAGGTGAAGGCCGGCATGGACATGTTGCGGCTGAACAAGCTCTACGGGGACAAGATAGGGTTCATGGGGAATATTGACATTCGCGAGATCATTTCCAATGACCGCAATCGAATTGATGCGGAGTTAAAGAAAAAAATATTGCCGCTTATGGCAACGAAAACGCCCTATATTCTATCCTCGGACCATTCCACGCCGCCGGACGTGGACTACGAGGCGTTTCTCTATTTTCGCGACCGCGGTCTGGAATTGGCGAGATATTGAGCGGCTACATCAGCACGGTGCCGTTGCCGCACAAGCGGAACAACATAATATAACCAACGGTCTACAGCCCACGGTCGTTAAAGGTATCATGAGTGATCCGACTACAACTGAAGACAGCGTGGGATTGGTGGAGACAAAGAACGTTGCCATCAATCTGCCGCCGGAGGGATTGGTTCTGGAAAACGGCGAAAGCCTGCCGGAACTGCAGGTGGTCTACGAAAGCTATGGGAAGCTTGCTCCTGCCGGCGACAACGTCATTTACATTTGCCACGCTCTTACCGGCGATGCGCACGTGGCCGGTTACTACAGTTCGCAAGATAAAAAATCCGGCTGGTGGGATGCCATGGTCGGCCCGGGCAAGGGGATCGACACGAACCGCTTCCACGTGATTTGCGCCAATATTCTCGGCGGCTGTATGGGTACGACGGGGCCCTCTGCGCTCAATCCGCGCACGGGCTGTCCCTACGGCTCATCATTTCCTGCAATCACTACCGGGGATATGGTTCATGTCCAGTATCTCCTGCTCCAGCACCTGGGCATCAAGCGCCTGGCGGCGGTCATCGGGGGGTCGTTTGGGGGCATGCAGGTCCTGGAATGGATTCGCCGCTATCCTCTCGTGGTGGACAAAGGCGTGTGCATTGCTTCGGCCATGAGTCTTTCGGCCCAGGCGCTGGCGTTCGATATTGTGGGCCGCAACGCCATCCAGGCCGATTCCGCCTGGGCCGGCGGCAACTATTATGGAAAAGCACAGACCCCTGTCCTGGGCCTGGCCCAGGCGCGCATGATCGGACACATTACCTATCTCTCCTCTGAAAACATGAAACGCAAATTCGGGCGCGAGAAGAAGGCAATCCATGAGCCCCTGCCACGTTTTGCCACCCCGTTCCAGGTGGAAAGCTATCTGGATTACCAGGGCTCCAAGTTTGTTGACCGGTTCGACGCCAACTCCTACCTGCACATTACCGAGGCCATGGATATCTTTGACCTGGCCGAAAATTGCGCCGACCCGGCCGAGGCGTTCCGCTCCGTGGATCCGCGCACGCATGTCCTGGTGGTGGCCCTCAGCTCGGACTGGCTCTTCCCGCCGGAACAGTCGCTGGCCGTAGCCCGGGCGCTCGTGCGCGCCGGCAAGCACGTTTCCTATTGCCTCCTGCCGTCGCCTTATGGGCACGATGCGTTTCTGGTCGAGGTGGAACATTTGACCGACGTACTGCGCACGTTCCTGGAATCAGTAAGCGCCTCTTGCCCGGCTCCGCCGGAGCGCTCTCGCCTGGGCGTAGCGCTCCGGCGGAGCCTGGTCGCCGAGGCGAGCGCAGATACGCGGGTGTCGAACAGGCCCTCAACCCCTCCGCCGCCACGGCGGCTTGTACACAAAAGAGTCCACGGCGAATTAGAGCGTGAGGATTACATCCGTATTGTCGAGCAGATTATCCCCGGTGCGCGGGTCCTCGACCTCGGCTGTGGCGACGGCGAACTGCTGTGCGAACTCATGGCCCGCAAAACCATTACCGGCCTGGGCATGGATATTGATCTGGAGCATGTCATTAGCGTTCTGCACAAAGGCCTGGATGTGTTTCAATGCGACCTCGACGCGGGCTTAAACGTCATCCCGGACCGGTCCTACGATTATGCCGTGCTCAGTCAGACCTTGCAGGTGGTGCGCAAGCCGCGCCTTGTCCTTAACGAAATGCTGCGCGTGGCGCGCGAGGGGATCGTGAGCTTCCCCAATTTCGGCAATTGGCGGCATCGCCTGCGGCTGGGACTCAAGGGCCGGATGCCGGTTTCCGGCACCCTGCCTTTCGAGTGGTATGATACGCCCAACATCCATCTCTCCACGCTGGAAGATTTTCACTCCCTGTGCCGCATGGATCATATCCGCATTGTGGATACCGTGTGCATTCCGCGAGGCTGGGGCGATGCCGCCTTGCTTCGCTTAGGCCTGCGCAACCTGGGGTCCGATCGGGTTCTGATCCGGATTGCGCGGGAATAATTTACGGCCAAAGAGTGTGGGTGTATGGGAGTTTGGATGTATGGGAGTAAAAGTTTTTCAGAACGCCCATACTCCCACACGCTCATACTCCCATACATGAGTTGCGTAGCGAGCCATACACTGAACACTGAACACCTTGTAGTTGCTAATTGACGGCCAAGGAGGAAAAACCCATGAAACTCACCGAATGGATGGACAATAAATTGCCGGCCATCGTGGGCACCCTGTCGCGTTGCATGAACTGTCAGGTCGGCGTCAATACGCAGAAGCGATTCAACCTGGCCGGTCAGAAAGCCGTGCATGCGGTCGTGGATGAATTCATGGGTATTCTGTTTCCCGGCTGTCATGGGCGCGCGCCGCTGACCGAAGGCCACATGGAAACTCTGTATAATACCCAGATCCGCTCGGCGGCGACACTCCTGGCCGAGCAGGCCGAAAATGCATTCCGTTACCAGTGCGAATTCGAAAAATGCAAGGATTGCGGGGACTGCCGTAAAAAAGCGGAAAAAGCCGTCATGACCCTGGTTAAATCCCTGCCAGCCATCCGCGACTTGCTCCAGCGGGATATCCAGGCGGCCTACGACGGCGATCCGGCCGCCCGATCGCTCATGGAAATCGTCATGAGCTATCCCGGCCTGCAAGCCATCGCCATTCACCGCGTTGCCCACGTTCTTTATCAGAAGGGCGTGCCGCTGATCCCGCGGGTCATGTCGGAACAGGCCCATTCGAGCACGGGCATTGATATTCACCCGGGCGCCCAGATCGGCGGCGGATTTTTTATTGACCATGGCACGGGCGTGGTCATCGGTGAAACCTGCGTTATCGGCGAAAATGTGAAGCTGTATCAGGGCGTCACGCTGGGCGCCCTGAGTTTCCCCAAGGACGAGCACGGCAACCCCATCAAGGGCATCAAGCGGCACCCCGAAGTGCGGGACAACGCGACGATCTATGCCGGGGCCACTATCCTGGGCGGCGAAACGGTCGTCGGCGAAGGCGCCGTGATCGGCGGCAACGTGTGGCTGACCCATTCCGTGCCGCCGGGCGCCAAGGTCTATAACCAACAGCCCAAGCCCCACATCCAGATGGTCGAGTGACGGCCGCTTGGCTGTGCCTGAATTAAATCTGTGGTGATTACTCTGAGAGGTGTTCAGTGTTCGGTGTTC
>JAHIMN010000284.1 GCA_018896395.1 Verrucomicrobiota bacterium
AACGTCCGCGGAAATCACCGGCCGCGACCAGCGTACCATCAGCATGGTTTCCGGTCCCTGCTGGGTGGTGTAGGGCCCCGGATGCACGTAATAAGCGCCCTGGCCTTCGTTGTTGCACCCGAAATTGCAACGGTCGGCACAAAGATAATGGCGGTTGGCCCAGTGTTCGGTCTGGATCTCGGGCGACACCGCGATGCCGCCGGCCTTGTCCTTGACCACCAGCACCAGGTGGCGGGATTGGTCATTGCTCAAGTCCAGGGTGGCTTCATACTGCTTCCGGCCTTCGGGCAGGAACCGGCGATACACGCCCTGATCACCGTCGTAAATCAGGATCTCCTCCAAGCCGGCCGCAGACTCCGCGGCCAGGCGCACGCGATAGCGGTAGTTGTCGAGCACGAAGAAGTCCTCCTCGCGCTTGGCGACGTTCCAACGGGGAATGACGTATGGCACGGTGTAAGTACCGTTCCAGGTCAGAATTTTCGGGCCGGTGGTGGCGCAGAGCGCCGAGGCGCGGCCGGCGTAGCAATAGGTGCCTCCGTTGTCGATGGCCACCGCGGCGTTCTTCTTGTCGCACAGCAGGGTGACGAACGGCCCGCCACGCTTTACCGCGCCGGCGATCTCACTGGGATCGGACATCAGGGAGAGGGCCATCGGACTGATCACCAGCTTCTGGTTTTGCAGCCGCAGGAACACCGGCAGGGTATCGGCGAAATCATCAATGACCCGTTTGCGGTCCCGGGTGAAGACCGCCATGGAGCCGAAGCCGCGGTGCGCCCAGGCCGGTGTCAGATTGGTCTGGTGCGCGAAAAAGCCCAGGGTCATGATGGTGCACAGTTTATCCGGCTGTTCATAAGCCAGCCAAAGATTCAGCGGGCCGCACTGGCTGTTGGGCACGTTGCGGCTGGTTTGGATGAACCGACGGTCCTTGGTCAGTATTTTTTCCTCCACAAGCCAGCGCCATTTACGATTAAAAAAATATCCGCGGTTGAAATTCTCATGTTCAAATTCCATTCCTGGATATGCGAGAAATTTGTCATCGGAATGCGCGGCGCATTCGGCCTTGAGCTTCTCCCACTTTTCCGCATTCATCTGGGACAGGTCTTCCATGAAGATCAGGAAATCCAGGCCGGCGGCCTTGGCGGCCGTGACCCACTCCGCCACGCTGCCCTTGCCCGACGAATAGGCGCTGTGCGCGCCGGCCAGGCCCCGCGGCACTTCGCGCCCCGCGCCGGCGGCCAGTTTGTCCGCAATGTTGACAGCATCGGCCCGGAGCGGGTCCGCCTCGGCAATGGCGGCGCCGAGCCCGGCTTCGGCCTCACGTTTCCAGTCATACGGCTTCTGGGCGGTCACCGGTTTACGGAACAATTGCTCCCGCACCGTTTTCGCCCCGCCGAGCGCCGTGCCCGCCAGGGACGGTTCCGCCAGCCAGCGGTACAGGTTGTCCAGCAGCTTCCAGCCGTCGCTGGGCCGATCCTTGAATCCCCGGTGCAGCATGACCCCGCCCTGCGCCGGAATATACCCGCTCCAGAAAAGATCCTGCGGATTCACCGAAAACACCGCCAGCCGACCGGCACCCCGCTGCCGCACCGCTAACAACGGAAGTCGCCCCTGTGCTTTACCCTGTGGCTGGATGAATCCATCGTAAGCTTTCCTGAACTCGGAACTCATTCTGTCCCGCTCATAGGGCGATTCGGCCCAGCTCACGGTCCGGCTGCCGGGGCCGGTGAAAACCAAGGGAGTCCAGTTTTTGTCCAACTCCAAAGGTGAAGATAAAATCATGTAATAGGCCGAAGCGCCGGACCGGTACCACAGGGTCTTGACTCCGCGAGTGATGGGGGAGTCGGCGACTTCGCTGGTCCAGATGTACTCCGGCGCTCCGGGCCACTTGCACCAATCCACCACTTCCCGGCGTTCCGGATCCACCACCCCTTGAAAATTAATGGTCGCCCCCAAGCTCTTCAACCATTTCAGGAATGTCGCTCCGTCGAGCGGATTCACCACATTGCCTGATGTGGTGACCAGCACCCCGCCCCCTTGCTTCATGAACTTCTCCAGCTTGGGTTGCAGATCCGTGGCGAAATCGGCATGGATACTGCACACCAGGGCGATGTTGTACTGCTTCAATTCCTCGTCCGTCGGCGTCTTTTTGCTCGGGCATTGGCCCACTTCATATCCGGCATTCAGCATCTCCTGCAAGGTCAGCGGGTTCCAGTATTCACGGGCGCCGCGGGTTGCATCAATGATCAGGATCGCGGGTTTCCGGGCCGGTTCCGCGGCCCGGGCCAGGGGTAAAAGAGCCGAGATGAAGATGGCGATAAAGGCAGTTGACCACGTTGTGTTGTGCATATGTATCTTTCCGGCCCGGCAACGGGCTCACAGCTTGCCGCAAATTGCGGCATGGTTCAAATCAAGGCATCCGTTTCTGGCGCCCACTCAGGCGCCATACGCCAAACCAACTTGTCAAAATTTCCACCCGTATTCCACACGCTTTCCTTTTCAAGACACAATTCTCCCAAAAACGCATGCAACGCAAACTGTCTTGCGCGGCTAATCAATTCATCTTCATTTCCCCGTCCCGTTCACCAGGCATCGCACCCGGAAGCCGATGTTGTTGGCGACGCGGGTGGGCGGGGCGCTGTAGCGCGCCGCCAGGTTGCACATGCGGAAGTCGTTGTCCCAGCCGCCGCCGACAATGATCCGGTTGTTTCCTTTCTCCACGGCCGCAGCGCTGGCGGATGGCGTCGCATAGCCGATGTTCGCATCCGCCGGCCACGCATCCTGGACCCATTCCCAGACATTACCGAGCACGTCGTAGAGTCCCCAGGCGTTGGGTTTCTTTGTGCCGACCGCTTGCACGCCCTTGGGCAAGGCGCCGGTGTAGATGTCCCGGCACACCGCCACTTCCGCCACCCGCGTCTCGTCATCGTTGCCGTAGGGAAAGAGAAACTCACTTCCGGCGCGGGCGGCATACTGCCATTCCCGTTCAGTTGGCAGGGCATAGACCCGGCCCGCCGCTTTCTCCGCCGGCAGTTCCGAGAGTTTCCGGCAGAACTCGATGGCGTCGTTCCAGCTCACCATGTTCGCCGGGCGGTTCCCGGATTCCGCATCGTTATCGCCGCTCCATATCCCGCGCCAGAGCCGCAGGGCGGCGGACGAGCCTCCCCCCATGATTTTCTGATACTGCTCCCGGGTGACTTCGGTTCCGCCAATGTAAAAATCCCGCTCGATTTTTACATTAAACCCCGGCTTGGGTTTGGGGAAGAGATACGCCGGCTTGATGTCGCGCCCGTAGCAAAGATAGTTTCCAACAGGGATGTGAATTAGTTTCATCCCAATGGAGTTGTTCAAATGTTCCGGCGACGGAACCGATGCGACCTTGGCCGGGCCGGCTGTATCGTCAGACACTGCGCTTAGAGCGCAGGCGGCGATCAGGATTATCAGACAACGTTGAAATTGATTGCGTAACATTATTTTTCCTCCTTTATTGTAAATTGCTGGCGGCCGCCGGGCGGCAGGGTGATCGCGTCCGGGAGTTTACCCCGGAGCGGCCAGCCGGAATTCCAGGCGAAAGTTGCCGTGCGCGGCTTGTCCGTAGGATTGTTGATATCAAGAATCCAGGTGCCGTCGGCCATGCGTACGGCATCGAACCAGACTTCCGGATCGGAACAACGCACCGGATGACCGATGAAGAACTCCATGTCGTGCTTGTTGCGCCAGAGCACGGCGCGGCCGACGCCATCGGGGTCGATGCCGATCGGGCGGATGCGGTCGGTGCCGATTTCATGCCAGTAAGCGGTCCGTCGGGGTTGCAGTCCGCGCACTTCCAGCGGGATCCACTCGCAGGGAATCGGCCGCAAGTCCCCCGCTTTCAGGATCACGGCGCCTTCCGCGGCGGTATACGTGTAGGGGAAGCGCTTCGGCACCGGGGTGCCGGCGCGGGCTTTCAAGCCGGAGGGATTCAGCAGTTCATTGAGCCCCGCTTCGGTTGGCGGCCCGCTCAGACCGTACACTTCCCAACGCCAGGCCGTGTCCTTCTTTGCCTTGGCGTCGGCCAGCGGCCAGCCCACCTCGAGGGTGGCCTTGCCATTCGACGCGGATAGCTTGTAGTGCAGTCCCTTGCCCGTGACCAGCCAGCACGCGCCGGTTTTGCCGGTTGCCGTGGTGAGGGCAAACAGCCCGCCCTCCGGCGCCTCGCCACTCTGCTCCAAGGAAGGTGCGCCTTTGTCGGGCATGGGCCCGTTCAGTCGCCGTCCGCCGATCCGGAAGTCGTACGCGCCCTGGCCGGTAACATAATCCTTAGTCTCCCGCAAAGCCGACACCCACGGTTCACGGAACGTGACGTCATCGGTCAGGACCACCTCCCATGCGCAATGCCCGGTCAGTTTCCAGTCGGGCAGCCCCACGGTCCGGGGGTCCGGCGTCCAGCGGTTTTCAGGATAGAACGGCTCCGCCGGCATGGGGAAGTTCCAGATGCTGTCAAGCGCGGCTGGGAAATACTCCTCAACATTATAAATCGGACCGCCAAACTGCCCGCGCCAGCGGTAGTCGGTTTTCGTTATTTTCATTTCCTCCATGGGCCAGGTGCGGAAATAGCAGTGCCAGGGGTTGCCGAAGCCATAACCGTACGCCCCGGCAGTTTCGAAGCGTGTGTCGAGATTGAGCCGTAGTGCCAGAACGTCCGCGGAAATCACCGGCCGCGACCAGCGTACCATCAGCATGGTTTCCGGTCCCTGCTGGGTGGTGTAGGGCCCCGGATGCACGTAATAAGCGCCCTGGCCTTCGTTGTTGCACCCGAAATTGCAACGGTCGGCACA